>NZ_RWIV01000001.1:105000-167500 GCF_003944835.1 Bacillus sp. HMF5848 | reverse complement strand
CCCCGAAGGGAAAACCCTATCTCTAGGGCGGGCATAGGGATGTCAAGACCTGGTAAGGTTCTTCGCGTTGCTTCGAATTAAACCACATGCTCCACCGCTTGTGCGGGCCCCCGTCAATTCCTTTGAGTTTCAGTCTTGCGACCGTACTCCCCAGGCGGAGTGCTTAATGCGTTTGCTGCAGCACTGAAGGGCGGAAACCCTCCAACACTTAGCACTCATCGTTTACGGCGTGGACTACCAGGGTATCTAATCCTGTTCGCTCCCCACGCTTTCGCGCCTCAGCGTCAGTTACAGACCAGAGAGTCGCCTTCGCCACTGGTGTTCCTCCACATATCTACGCATTTCACCGCTACACGTGGAATTCCACTCTCCTCTTCTGCACTCAAGTCCTCCAGTTTCCAATGACCCTCCACGGTTGAGCCGTGGGCTTTCACATCAGACTTAAAGGACCGCCTGCGCGCGCTTTACGCCCAATAATTCCGGACAACGCTTGCCACCTACGTATTACCGCGGCTGCTGGCACGTAGTTAGCCGTGGCTTTCTCGTTAGGTACCGTCAAGGTACCGCCCTATTCGAACGGTACTTGTTCTTCCCTAACAACAGAGTTTTACGATCCGAAAACCTTCTTCACTCACGCGGCGTTGCTCCATCAGACTTTCGTCCATTGTGGAAGATTCCCTACTGCTGCCTCCCGTAGGAGTCTGGGCCGTGTCTCAGTCCCAGTGTGGCCGATCACCCTCTCAGGTCGGCTACGCATCGTCGCCTTGGTGAGCCATTACCTCACCAACTAGCTAATGCGCCGCGGGCCCATCTATAAGTGATAGCTAAAAGCCATCTTTCAATTTATCTTCAGGTAAAGATAAATGTTATCCGGTATTAGCTCCGGTTTCCCGAAGTTATCCCAGTCTCATAGGCAGGTTGCCCACGTGTTACTCACCCGTCCGCCGCTAACCACCGAAGTGGTTCGCTCGACTTGCATGTATTAGGCACGCCGCCAGCGTTCGTCCTGAGCCAGGATCAAACTCTCCGAAAAGAAGTTTGACTTGCTCAAATTTACATCTGGCAATTCTTTTTGCGACTTTTAAAGTCGCTTGTTTTGTTTCTATAATAGAAACGTTTTAGCGCTTGGTTTTGTTTAGTTTTCAAAGAGCTTTTAAACTGCCGTTCACAGCAGCTTTATTATAATAACACTTCGTCGTTTTCCTGTCAACAACTTTTTAAAATTTAATTTCAAATTGTGTTGTTGTTTATCAGCGACGTTTATTACTATACCAAGATTATTATTTCTCGTCAACCTTTTATTCTAACTTTTTTTTGATACCCACTTTTTTTTGTTGCGAATATATTTCATACACTCCATAGGTGGAGCTACCCTCATATATAATTTATATAGTATATCATATCTTTCCTCCATAGAGCGTTTCACTATATGATCAATACGCGAGTCCTCAACATCTAATAATATTTCCTCTAACTCTCTCTTTATCATGTATTCAAGTTCTTTTATCTCTTTCTTACTAACGATTAGTCCTAGCATATAAACCTCCAACATAAATAATTATTTCAGGTATTATATTTTTGCACATAATTGTATTTTTTAACCAAAAGTTTACGCATGTCTCATATCTTTTACTAGACAAGCATATGATGTACTACTAATAAGTGAAGTTATCGAGGTGATTAGATTGAATTTTTTCTATGTATTAAATGGGAAAACTATTAAGCAAGGATTAATTATTGTTTTTGCTGCATTTTTTACGGCTAGCATCCTTTATGTACAAACTGTTGTTCAACAGCCCGTATTTTCAACAGAGGATGGACCACGTGCTATATACAAGGGGGACAAGAAAAATGATGCGGTGGCATTAACTTTCGACATTAGTTGGGGAGATGAAAAAGCCATTCCTATCCTTGAGGCACTTAAGGCTGAGGGTATAACAAACGCAACCTTCTTTTTATCCGCAGTGTGGGCTGAAAGACACCCTGACATTGTAGAGCGCATTATAGAGGATGGACATGAAATCGGCAGTATGGGGTATGTGTGGAAGAACTACACAAAGATGGAGAATGTTAAAGTTAAACGTGATATCTTAAAAGCGCAAGATGTTTTTAGACAACTAAAAGCTAATGACAATTACCTTTTACGTCCACCTTCCGGCCAGTTTAATGAAGACGTTCTTAAGATTGCCCAACAATATAATTATTCGGTGATTCATTGGAGTATAGATTCACAGGACTGGGACAATCCAGGAGTAGAAGATATTGTTAAAAACGTTGAAGAAATGATAAACGGTGACATAATTTTATTACACGCTTCTGATTCAGCTACTCAAACTGCAGCTGCTATCCCACAAATCGCAAAGATAATGAAGCAAAAAGGACTAAAAAATATTAGCGTTAGTGACATGATTGCTGACGTTGATGCAAAGAGCAAGGATATGAACTGAATCAATTCGTTTTTTTAATATTACACAGCCGGAGAGCAAGAGAACTAAATACAATGTTCTCAATAAGGGTAGTCATTCACATCTAAGTTCAACCCCTGAAGCAATACCTAAGCTCTCATCTATAAATTAAAAACCAGGAGTCACTTAAATAGTTTTAAGTGGAACTCCTGGTTTTTTATGCTGTGACGCTAACTTTATTATTTTTTGTACTGGTGTTTAGTTTATGAAGCAGTAGTAATTGATAAGCATTACATACAAGCAAAGGCACTAACATAAAGTATAACCAATCTGATTCGTTAACACGCAAGACTGGTACCCACTCGAGTATTGTTACAACTGTCATAAAAAATAGTGCAGGTATAAAGGCTTTCTGATTTGTTTGATTGGCTTTCATGTAAGCAATGAGCAAACCGAATAATAAAACAACTGCTGCCGGCCAAACATAATGTAGTATCGTTTCTGCCTCAGTCGCAAATGCTTGATATCGGAAATATATTAAATCAAACAACACAAAAACAATCAGTACTACTTGCACACTTGACCACATCGACCTAAAGATTGCTAACCCAAACCGGTGTACAAATAAATAAGCAAAAAAACCCATTTGACTCACAATACTGAATAATAAACCTAGGCCGAATAGCCACATAAAGGCTGATATAAATTCACCAAAATCTCCAATTTCTAGAAAACCTCTATAATCCGACCACCTAACAATAATTCCTGTTAAACCTGTTGCTAAGCCACCAAAGAATAACGTTGATATAAATAACCTAACCCAATTTCGGCTCTTCATAAGTACATCCTCCGCATTACTATATAGAGCATAGTATTATTTCAAAATTAATTATATCATATTTAAAAATTCTAAAAAGATGTTAAGTAAATGTAGCAATGTATAGAACGTAACTAATTTCGAGATATTAAACATATTAGTTATTCTATATAGCATTAAAACTGCTATCAACTGACTTGTATTGAAGGGAGCTAGTTGGAATGCGAAAATTTTTGGTAATCCTCCTAGTTATGACCTTTATCATAGCGACAGGATGTGCCCCACAAGATCAAGGAAATGGTCAATTAGATTATGAACAGACGAAAAAAATGGTTGTTGATATTCTAAAAACAGATGAAGGTAAAAAAGCAATTGAAGAGATTATGACAGATGATAAAATGAAACAACAGCTTGTAATTGAACAAAAAGTTGTTACTGATGCTATCGAGCAGCTTTTTTCATCTGAAAAAGGTGGAGAGTTTTGGAAGAAACAGTTCGAGGACCCAAAATTTGCGGAGGCTTTCGCAAAAAGCATGCAAAAGGAACATGAGAAGCTAATTAAGCAACTCATGAAAGATCCAGAATATCAAGGAATGTTACAAGATATTTTTAAAGACCCAGAAATGCAAAAAGAAATGATAGATGTGTTTAAAAGCAAAGATTATCGGTCTCACTTACAAGAAGTCATTAATGAAACAATGGAAAGCCCTATCTTTCAAGCGAAAATTCAAGATCTTTTAATAAAAGCTGCAGAAGAAATGCAAAAAGGCGAGAAAAAGAAAGAGGAAGGGAAAGATGAGGGCGGCGAATAGTTCATCAACTTACATCCACTTGAAAAGGCATTCCCTTATGGAAATGCCTTTTTTTGTTCGATGATATAATTATTGGCACTTGCGGCTTTGGTAGTAATGATAGGTTCTAGCTGAGAATTCAATTTAACAGTATTCGTCTGATAGCTGCCTTCGTTAGTTACCCTTTACACACCTTACTTACCTACTTTTTCTATTACTTTTTTCGCAATATCACTAAAGATCTTACCTACTTCATTGTCATCTTCATACACAGAAGGAGCAAAGTCACTTGTATTCCAATCAGGCTGTTGAAGAGGCAATTGTCCTAATAAATCAACTTGCATTTCTGATGCAAGCTTCTCTCCCCCACCTTTTCCAAACACATATTCTTTTTCTTTTGTTACTTTGCTTTCAAAATACGACATATTTTCAATGACACCGATAACTTCATGGTCTGTCTTTAATGCCATCGCACCCGCACGAGCTGCTACAAACGCCGCAGTTGGGTGTGGAGTTGTTACGATTATTTCCTTACATGCTGGCAGCATGGAGTGTACATCCAAAGCCACATCCCCTGTACCTGGAGGTAAGTCTAATAGAAGGTAATCTAAATCGCCCCACTCTACCTCTTGGAAAAAGTTATTTAGCATTTTCCCAAGCATTGGCCCACGCCAAATGATAGGTGAGTTATCTTCTACAAAGAATCCCATAGAGATAACTTTCACATCGAAACGGTCAACAGGAATAATCTTTTCACCACGTACAACAGGGCGTTGTGTAATTCCCATCATATCCGGAACGCTAAATCCGTAAATATCAGCATCAATTAACCCAACTTTTTTCCCTAATCTAGCTAAAGCAACGGCTAAATTGACAGATACAGTAGACTTTCCTACGCCACCTTTACCACTCGCAATAGCAATAAATGTCGTTTTACTTGTCGGGGATAAAAGAGATGTGTCTTCTTCCATCTCACCTTGAAAGGCTTGGATAACTTCTGGTGCTAACTCTGTAAAGCGAATACCTACCGATTCCGCCCCAGCCTGCTTTAATACATTAACAATAGTTGTTTGTATTTGTAGTTGCTCAGGTGTACCTGTTTTTGCCAGTGCTATTTTCACACTTACGTGTTTTTTTTCTTCTTTAATTTTTATTTCTTGCACAGCGTTTGTTTCTTTAAATGTTTTATTTATGTACGGATCTTGTAGATTCCCTAAAACCTCTAATACTTGTTGTTCTGTTAGCATATATCCACCGCCTTAACTTTGTAATCGTTCACAAATTAAAGTATATCACATCTTTTTTTCTTTTTTAAAGAAATCAACACTTGTACTGCGTTTACAGTTCTAAGTACTAACGGCTGAAATTGGCAGTGACCGAGAACGTATGAGAATTTATTGAAGTCAGAAACTAGTTGCATAGGAGTGTGATATGAAATGGCAGTTGTAGTATCTTTAAAGCAACGGCAGCGTGATAAGCAAGTGAATTATGAGCGCAGCATGCTACAAGAACTGACTCTTGATATGTTAAAAGCATACACTAATGAGGTGTTCAGCGATTATATAGATAACGGTTATCTTTTAAAACACAACATCGAGAACGGCTGTGTTGATATGGCCATAGAAGCGTATTTACTCGGTGCCTCGTTTAGTAAATTTGGATATTATGGTGAAACGGTAGAAAACGCAAAACGGCGTTGTTTATACGAACAAAAATATGTAGTTGATTCTTTATATGATTATTTATTATTCTGGGGGCGTTTCCCCTCTAATGGCATGTTTGAGGAGTCTGTATATTATACGTGCGAAGTGTTTGTTGATTATTGGTGGAATGAAGGTTTTTCAAAAGGTGAACGTCGTTACCGACTCCGTCTGCATAAATAAAATTGAGACATGGCTAGACATTACTCAAGCTATCTTCATAAAGCAGATAACTAAATTTACGGAAGTAATCGCACATTTAAGTGACTGGCACCAAAATAAGGTGCCTTTTCACTGTTCTTTATTGAACACACAAAAAGTCTCGTTTAACGTTCTATTTCCGTAGTTTGTCCCATATCATGTATGGAAGTCATGCAGGAGGTAGCGATATGAAACGATTTAGAATATTGATAGGTGTCTTTATAGTTATTATATGTCTATTTACCTTTATGCAATATCAATTTAGAGATCAAGATGCATTACAGAGCTGGAACTTGCCTCTGTCAGGCTTAATTATTGCCATTGATCCCGGTCATGGAGGCGTTGATGGAGGTGCTGTCGGTGGAGAAGACGTATATGAAAAAGATATAGCTCTCTCTGTATCCCTGAAGCTACGTGACTATTTACAGGAGCAAGGGGCTTTAGTTCTTCTAACACGTGAGGATGATAGAGATTTAGCATCCCCATCAACAAAAGGGTATCGAAAGCGCTGGCAAGAAAACTTGAGGAATCGAGTTACTTTTATAAATGAATCAGCAGCTGATTTATTTATTAGCGTCCATCTTAACGCGATCCCTTCTTCTAGATGGAGAGGAGCACAAGTATTTTATAATCCTATGTACAAAGAAAATAAGGCGTTGGCAAAAGCGATTCAGGCAGAGATGATTCGTAATCTTGAGAACACAGACCGGTCGGCTAAAGCTCTGCAGGAATCATATTTATTACGAAAAGTTGAAAAACCGGGAGCATTAGTTGAGATCGGCTTCCTATCTAATGATGCAGAACGAAACTTGCTACAAACCAAAGCATATCAGCACGCGGTGGCAGCCTCGATTTATACAGGTATAATTAAATATATCGAGAAACATCCACCGCAGGATAACACGGATAACGAATAAGCCCTCATGAACATGAGGGCTTTGTTCTACTTTACAGTTTGTTTATAAACACCAAATTCTTTAGTAGACTCAACCATAGCTTTTATAACGTGGAGCGGAACGTCATAAGGAATTTCAGGCGGCTGCGACGAAAGAATAAAACCGTACCCACTAGCCCCCTAGTCAATGGCCTTACGAACTTCTAATCTCATCTTTGTTTCGTTCCAATACATCATCTCTATATTATTTAAGTTCCCCATTAACCCGATTTTTTCTTGGGTATTCTTTTCAGCTTCTGTAGGAGCTGTATACGCAACGCTAGACTACGAAGATACTGAGTACACTTCTTATCGAATCACATACAACAGAGCCTTTTTCATAAGTTATCACAATTAGAAATGACATACTGACGCTCCCAGTAAGGTTTCTTTATGTACGGAGCTTTATCCAGATTTGTCCTCATTTAAGCATTTTATATTTTCCTAAGTAGAGTAGAGAACTGATTTCAAAGGGATGGCTTTCGCCATCTCTTTTACTTTCAGCCCCCCCTCATCAAACCGTACGTGAGGTTTTCCCTCATACGGCTTTCCGACGTTCTTCTTCCTTTAGCTTTATGTACTTACTTAACTTGCCAATTTCACTAATATGAGTTGTATTTCTTTTACTGTGTCTTGCAGATAAGCATGTTTATGTCGCCTGTTTCTCTTCTTATTATTGAAGAGATTAAGACGTTGTAACACGTACCAGTCGATACGATTCAACCACCTCTTAGATAATGGAGAAAGTTGATAGTAGTTCTTGAATCCCCGTAGTTTACGATTCAAGCCTTTTACTAACTCCTTTATATCCATGAATAATTTACTTCGTGGCTCGGTATAGTCTTTAATCTTCTTTCGCATTTTCTTCATGACTTTCTTACTCGGGATATGATTCATGATAAAGAGTATACGCCCCCCTTTCTTACGAACGGGGAATTTGCGGTGATGGAATCCTAGAAAATCAAACCCATCAGAGTCATCCCAAATATTAACTAGTCTTGATTTCTCTTGATGTAGAGAAAGGTCCAATTTGTTCATAATGCCTTGAATCACTCGTACACTTTCCACTGCTTGTTGTTTCGTCTTACACAAGATGACAAAATCATCCGCATAGCGGATGAGAGTGCCTAAGTGGTTGAATTTCTTTTCCCATAAAGTATCCATCGTATTTAGATAAATGTTTGATAGTAGAGGAGAAATGACACCACCTTGAGGGGCTCCTAATAAAGAATTTCGGAGTTTTCCTTCTTCCATGATTCCTGCTTGTAACCATTTTCGAATCAACTTTAGTACCCTTCGGTCACTAATTCGCTGTTCTACTAGTTTCATTAGTTTATTATGGTTGATGTTATCAAAGTATCCTTGGATATCGACGTCTAATACCCAATAACTCTTTTTACTCTCTTTACGTATCTTCGCTATTGCTTGATGTGCATTCCTTTTGGGACGAAATCCATACGAACATTCTTTGAAATCTGCTTCGAAGATTGGTTCAATGACTAGTTTAGTTGCCATTTGTGCAACTCTGTCTTTAATGGTTGGAATTCCTAATGGACGTTTCTTTCCATCATCTTTTGGAATGTAAGTTCGTAGAACTGGTTGTGGATGATATCGCTTTTCCTTTAACTCCAGATAGAGTTCGTTCAGAAATTTCTTTTCACCATAAACCTGGATATCTTCTAGTGACTGCTCGTCTACTCCTCCACTTCCCTTTTTACGTTTCACTCTTTGCCATGCCTCCCATAAGACATCAGGTCGATAAATCTTATCATATAGGGCATGAAATCGACGTGTTTTGCTTTCCTTGGCACAAAGGTATAATGTTTTCCAGAGTTCTTGAGCTTTGGCGTTATTGGTGTAGTTAGCCGTTTTCTTGGCATTCACTGACTCTTACCTCCTTTGAACATATGAACGAAGTAGGGTATTGGCTTGCGCCGTCCTTCCCTTGATAACGTTGTGTTGTCGTTATCATTACCGGTACTATGACCCCCTCCGACTCCCTCTCGACCTTCCACCACTTCGTTTTCACTTATAGGTATCTGCTTTACTTTCTAAAGAAAGTGTCGAGGAGGGTATCCCCAGTTCCGTTAACTACTGTCCTAACATGTCGCTCCCCTTACCCCGAGGGATTCTTCGGTGCTGTTCTTCCAAGTTCTTCACACCTTCCGTGGTTTTCGCCCATATACTCAAGGCTCAACTTCCCTTTTTATCCTCAAATGAGGGTTATAATTGACGAGACGGCAGGATTCACTTTATGTTACAACCTGTTAGTTTGCTAGCACTCTTTAGGAGTTACATTGTCACAGGGCTTCAACCTTAGGATTTCTCCACCAGTTGCCTGTCAGCTACTGAGCGTCTTGGCACTTACTCAGATTGGACTTTCACCAATAAGCAATTAACGGCTTGCTGGGCACGCAATATATAAAAAGACCCCCAACCATAAAGTTGAGAGTCTTTGAAAGTTCCAAAATTAACGTTTTGAGAACTGAGGTGCACGACGAGCGCCTTTAAGACCGTATTTCTTACGTTCTTTCATACGAGCGTCACGAGTTAAGAATCCAGCGCGTTTTAATACAGCACGGAATTCAGGATCAGCTTGCAATAACGCACGAGAAATACCGTGGCGAATTGCACCAGCTTGACCAGTGAAGCCACCGCCGTTTACATTTACAAGAACATCATAGTTACCTAATGTTTCTGTTTCAACAAGTGGTTGCTTTACAACGTTGCGTAGTGTTTCAAATGGAATATAATCAGTAATATCACGGTCGTTAATAACGATACGTCCGTCTCCCGGTACTAAGCGAACGCGGGCTACAGAGCTCTTACGACGACCAGTTCCATAGTATTGTACCTGTGCCAATGTAATACCCTCCTCTTAATTATCCGCGTAATTCGTATACTTTAGGCTGTTGTGCTTCATGCGGATGAGTAGCACCTGCGTATACGTGTAATTTTTTATACATTTGACGGCCTAAACGACCTTTTGGAAGCATGCCACGAATAGCACCTTCAAGCATCTTTTCTGAATAGTTTGTACGCATCTCTAACGCTGTACGTACCTTTAATCCGCCAGGGAATTGGCTGTGACGGTAGTAAAGTTTATCAGTTAATTTTTTACCAGTTAATTCAATCTTCTCAGCATTTACGATAATTACGTGATCGCCAGTATCGATGTGTGGTGTGTAAGTTGGTTTATGTTTACCGCGTAATAGCGTAGCAACCTCAGTAGCAAGACGACCAAGTGTTTTGCCTTCTGCGTCTACCACGTACCAATCGCGTTTCACTTCAGATGGCTTAGCCATATATGTCGTGCGCATTGTACATTTCCCTCCTAGATAATAAGTTCAAGCTTTTTTTTAGTATATCACTCAACACGATGAAGTTCCGGGGCTTTATCGTGGGGTTTAAAATTCATACCATATGCTATAATATAACGTCTCGAGGTCAAAGTCAAGAAAATGTTACACCTGGATTAGTTGTTATATTCTACATGCCATAAATACAGTCCATGTGCAGGTGCTGTCTTACCTGCTAGCGTTCTGTCTTGCTTGTTTAGCATATTGGTCATTTCATAGGGATCTATCTTTCCAGATCCAATTTCAATAAGTGTACCTGTTAATATACGAACCATATTATACAAAAAACCATTTCCTACAAATCTCAGCATACAGCCATAGTCAGTAGGAATAAGGCTTGCTTCATATATCGTTCTTACCTTGTCTTCTACTGCTGTTTTTGCAGAACAAAAGCTAGTAAAATCATGTGTGCCGATTATATCCTTCATAGCTTGTTGCATACTATCGAAATTTAATTCGTACGGTATATGGTGCATATAGCTACGGGTAAATACATCTCGATCCTTAGCTATATAGATCTTATAGCGATATTCTTTGCGTAAGACGCTAAATCGAGCATGAAAGTCTTGATTGACAGTAGTAACTTCGTGTACTACTATATCGTGTGGTAATAATGCATTCAAAGCTCTCTTCATATTCTCAGGTGTTATTTCCATAGGGCTATCAAAATGAATAACTTGTCCATTTGCATGCACACCGGCATCAGTACGCCCCGAAGCAGTGATACGAATGTGCATATCTTTATGCATCCTCGATAGCACGTCTTCTATTTCCTTTTGGACAGTACGTGCACCTGGCTGTATTTGATACCCTGAGAAATTCGTACCATCATACGAAATTATACATTTGAATCTTTGCATGAAAACCACCCTATGATCTTAGCATAATTAATAGTAGAGTTACTACGGCAAATAATAGCAAAAACAACGCATCAGGGCGTTCCCACGTTAACTCACGATATTTTGTGCGTCCTTCTCCACCTTGGTAGCCACGCGCTTCCATTGCTGTAGCCAGTTCCTCTGCACGTTTAAATGCTCCCACAAATAATGGAACAAGAAGGGGAACAATGGCTTGAACTCTTTTACGAAGAGATCCTGTTGCGAAGTCTGCTCCACGTGCTTTTTGTGCCTTCATAATTTTATCTGTTTCTTGCATAAGTGTTGGAATAAAACGTAACGATATAGACATCATAAGTGCTAATTCATGTACAGGTAAACCAAACTTTTGAAATGGCTTTAATAAAGATTCCATTCCATCAGTAATTTCAATTGGTGTAGTAGTTAAAGTAAGTAACGTTGTAATAACAATCAAATAAAGAAAGCGAAGTGCTAAAAACGTTCCTTGCCGCACACCTTCTGAAAAGATAGTGAAATTGCCCACAGAGAAAATGGCAGAACCTTCCTTAGTAAAAATAACATGAATTAAAAATGTAAAAAGGACTATCCATAAAATGGGTTTTAAACCTCGCCATATAAAAGACAAAGGAATTTTTGTATTTAAAACAATTGCTAATGTATATAAACCTAGCAAACCATATGTTAATATATTGTTTGCTAAAAAAACTATAAATACAAATAAAAAAACAAGCAACAGTTTTGTACGTGGGTCAAGCCGATGTATGAATGAATCTCCATGTACATATTTTCCAATAATAATACTATCCATCATAGGCTTCACCTTTATTAAACAAACTCTTAACATACTCTACTACCTGAGCTTCCGTCATACAATCATTAGGGAATGTAATCCCTAAACATTGCTCTAAACGCTTCTTAAAAGCAACTGTCTCTGGTACGTTAAGACCAATTCTTTTTAATTCATCGGCTTCTGAGAAAATATACTGTGGTGTGCCTTGTTTAATTAGTTGTCCTTTATGCATGACTAGAATATAATCAGCATATTTAGCAGCGTCCTCCATACTATGTGTTACGAGAAAGACAGTGATATTTTTCTTCTTATGAAGTTGATAGAACATATCCATAATCTCTAGACGGCCACGAGGGTCTAGCCCCGCAGTCGGCTCATCTAACACTAAAATATCAGGCTCCATTGCTAACACACCTGCTATGGCGACACGTCTCATTTGTCCACCACTCAAATCGAATGGTGATCGGTCTAATAAATCATCTGATAATCCTACTAGATGAAGCATTTCTCTTGCTTTTTCTTTTGCCTTATCTAATGAAAGACCAAAATTCATAGGGCCAAAGCAAATATCTTTTTCCACTGTTTCTTCAAAAAGCTGATGTTCTGGAAACTGAAAGACTACACCTACTTTTTTTCGCAGCTGCTTTAGTGCTTTCGCTTGTTTACCACCAGCTTGTATAGCGATATCATCAATGGTAATAGATCCGTTTGTTGGGAGTAGCAAACCATTTAGATGCTGTAGTATAGTCGACTTCCCTGAGCCTGTATGACCAATAATTGCATAATATTGACCTGAAGGTACATCTAAGTTAATGTTATGAATGGCTAAACGCTCAAAAGGGGTGTTTTTTTGATATTTAAACTCTACATTTTTAAATACAATTGACATAAGTCGTTCACCAAATCCTCTTCAGTAATATGGTTACTGGATATCGGTACCCCTATATCCTTAAAAGCCTTTGAGAGCTTTACTGGAAACGGAATATCGAGTCCTATTGCTTGTAAAGTATCGTGAAGTTCAAATATCTCAGATGGTGTACCTTCTTGAAACTTTTTCCCCTTATTCATAACAATAATACGGTCAGCTCTTGCTGCTTCTTCTAGATCATGTGTTATAGAGATTACCGTTATATTCTTATCATCCTTAAGTGTCCTTACAGTATCAAGTACTTCCTGACGCCCATTAGGATCAAGCATTGACGTAGCTTCATCTAGAATAATAATGTTTGGTTGAATAGCTATAACACCAGCGATAGCAACACGCTGCTTTTGCCCCCCCGATAAATTATGGGGCTCATTAAAGCGAAATTCATCCATCTTCACAATGGATAAGGCCTCATCTGCTCGTTTAACCATAATTTCACGGTCAATACCGTGGTTTTCCATACCGAAGGCTACATCATCAATAACTGTTGTGCCAACAAATTGATTATCTGGGTTCTGAAACACCATACCAATCATTTTACGGATATCCCATACAGTATCTTCTTGTAACAAAACACCATTCACATTTATAATACCTTCCTTTGGGAGTAAAAGACCGTTTAGTAATCTAGCTAATGTAGATTTACCAGAACCATTATGTCCCACAATGGCTAACCATTCCCCTTTATATACCTCAAAGGATACATCTTCTAAAGCGTAGTCTTGTTCGCCTCTATACTGAAAGGATAGTTTGGAAACTTCAATAATAGTTTCTTTCAACAGTAGCCACCTCATCTAGACTCATCTCTAATATATTATAAACTCAGCTATAATGTTTATTGGTGAATGTATTTTAAGTTATAATGCTTGAGGATTAGCAACTTAAATCCGTTTGGTCTAAGAAGCTGTAGCATAATTATGCTATGGTATTTTGAAGTTGTACAGTTATATTATAACAGTAAGCAGCCGCAAGCTACATCGCAGATACAATATCTGCGATGTAGCACGTATGCTGTCAATCTGTATAAATAAAAAAGGGCATAGATCCAGTTTCAGTAAAACTGTTCCGCCCTTGAAGTAGACCAATTATGTGACTATTCAACTAATTCAATGATAGCCATTGGCGCCCCGTCACCACGACGTGGTCCTAGCTTCATAATACGAGTGTAACCACCTTGACGTTCACTGTAACGTGGTGCGATATCGCCGAATAACTTTTGAACAGCATCTTCGCCAGTTTCTACGTTAGCAATTTCTTTTCTTAAGTAAGAAGCAGCTTGACGACGTGCATGAAGGTCTCCGCGTTTACCAAGTGTAATCATTTTCTCAACAGTCGAACGTACTTCTTTTGCTCTTGTTTCTGTTGTTTCCACACGACCGTGGATGATTACGTCTGTTGTAAGGTCACGTAATAACGCCTTACGTTGTGCACTTGTACGACCTAGTTTACGATATGACATAAGTGTCCCCTCCTTCTTAGTTGTTATATGTTGGCTTTCTATTCATCTTTGCGTAAGCCTAATCCAAGTTCTTCAAGCTTCGCTTTTACTTCTTCTAGAGATTTTCGACCAAGGTTACGAACCTTCATCATATCCTCTTCTGTTTTATGAGCAAGCTCTTGTACTGTGTTGATCCCAGCACGTTTTAGACAGTTGTATGAACGTACAGATAGGTCTAATTCTTCGATCGTCATCTCGAGAACTTTCTCTTTCTGATCTTCTTCTTTTTCGACCATAATTTCTGCATTTTGTGCATCATCTGTAAGTCCTACAAAGATATTAAGGTGCTCGGTCAAAATTTTCGCGCCTAATGCAACTGCTTCTTGTGGTCCTAGACTGCCATCAGTCCATACATCAAATGTAAGTTTATCGTAATTTGTCATTTGACCAACACGAGTATTTTCCACTTGATAAGAAACACGAGATACAGGTGTAAAAATGGAATCAATCGGTATAACACCAATCGGCTGATCTTCTCGCTTATTTGCATCAGCAGGTGAGTATCCACGTCCACGCTTTGCATTTAAACGAATTCGTAAATGAGCATCTTTCGCTAGTGTCGCAATATGAAGATCAGGGTTTAAGATTTCTACGTCACTGTCATGTGTGATATCAGCTGCCGTAACAGTCCCTTCACCCTGCACATCAATTTCAAGCGTTTTTTCTTCATCAGAATAAATCTTAAGAGCAAGCTTTTTCAGATGAAGAATAATAGTTGTAACGTCTTCTACAACGCCCTCAATTGTTGAGAATTCATGCAGAACCCCATCTATTTGTATAGAGGTTACTGCGGCACCAGGAAGTGAGGACAGTAGGATACGACGTAAGGAGTTACCCAAAGTTGTTCCATATCCACGCTCAAGTGGTTCTACGACGAATTTGCCATATTTAGCATCTTCATTGATTTCAACCGTTTCGATCTTTGGTTTCTCGATTTCAATCATTCCATAAACCCTCCTTCAAAACGTCGAAACCCCGGAGAGCTGATGATTCAGCTATCCGAAATTCCCCAAATTATAAATCCCGAATGTGCACAACAACTGTTATTCATTCTGTAATTTACATATCATATCCCATTATAGACAGGTTTATGAAATATATACAGAAAAATTACACACGGCGACGTTTTGGAGGACGGCATCCGTTATGTGGAACTGGTGTTACATCGCGAATAGCAGTAACTTCTAGACCAGCTGCTTGTAAAGCACGAATAGCTGCTTCACGTCCAGCACCAGGACCTTTAACGTTAACTTCTAATGTTCTCATACCATGTTCCATAGATGCTTTACCAGCAGTTTCAGCTGCCATTTGTGCAGCAAATGGTGTAGATTTACGTGAACCTTTAAATCCTAAAGCACCAGCGCTTGCCCATGAAACAGCATTTCCATGAGTATCTGTAATAGTCACGATTGTATTATTGAAAGTGGAACGAATATGTGCGATACCAGCTTCAATATTCTTTTTTACACGACGTTTACGAGTGTTTGTTTTACGTGCCATGTTTTGTTACTAACCTCCTTTACTATTTCTTCTTGTTCGCTACAGTACGACGTGGACCTTTACGTGTACGAGCGTTATTTTTCGTATTTTGACCACGAACAGGTAAACCGCGACGGTGGCGTAAGCCACGATATGATCCGATCTCGATCAGACGCTTGATATTTAGAGAAACTTCACGGCGAAGGTCACCTTCAACTTTTAATTTGTCGATAGCTTCACGGATTTTTCCAAGCTCTTCTTCTGTCAAATCACGTACACGTGTATCCTGTGATACACCAGCTTCAGCAAGAACCTTTTGAGCCGTTGGACGTCCAATACCGAAGATATATGTTAATGATATAACGATTCGTTTGTCACGAGGAATATCAACACCAGCAATACGTGCCATTAATTTCGTGCACCTCCTTCATACTAACCTTGTTTTTGTTTATGCTTTGGGTTTTCACAAATAACCATAACTTTGCCTTTTCTACGAATAACTTTACATTTTTCGCAGATTGGTTTAACAGATGGTCTTACTTTCACGTCTCTAACCTCCTTATTTCGGAGTGGTCAATTATTTAAATCGATACGTAATACGTCCGCGAGTTAGGTCATAAGGCGATAGTTCAACTGTCACTTTATCACCTGGCAAAATACGAATGAAATGCATACGAATTTTACCGGATACATGCGCCAACACTGTATGTCCGTTTTCTAATTCAACTTTAAACATTGCGTTAGGAAGCGTTTCTATTACAGTGCCTTCCACTTCAATTACATCATCTTTCGCCATCAATTTGCTCTCCCTTCTTCAATTCAGTAACATGCTCATTGACAAATTTAGTAACTGCAAATCGCAGTTTTCCATTCGTCACACGACCTGTTTCCGCTATACTGTTCTGAACCTCTGGAGATACATAGTTTAATACTTGTAGATGATGAATGTTTTTCTTCTTTGGGCGATCAAATTTTCTTTTGTCGCCATCGGCTAGAAGAATAAATTTATCATCTATGATTCCCACAACAATCGCAATTTGTCCAGAATCTCTACCTTTATTAATATGCACTACCTGACCGATCTGCAAAGAGATATGCGAATCACTCAAGAGTTATCACCTTACAATTTCGTGAGGATCTCATAGCCTGATTCCGTGATAGCTATTGTGTGCTCATAATGTGCACACATTTCTTTATCAACCGTTACAACAGTCCAGTTATCAGCAAGAGTCTGTACATAGCGAGTGCCCGCATTCACCATTGGTTCAATAGCTAAGACCATACCTGGTTTTAATCGTGGACCACGATTCGGTGGACCGTAATGAGGGATTTGCGGATCCTCATGAAGGTCTTGCCCAATCCCATGCCCTACATACTCACGAACAATGGCAAGGCCACTTTCGTCTTCAACATACGTTTGAATAGCATGTGATATATCCGATAATCTACCACCAGGCTTAGCATATTCAAGTCCTTTATATAGTGATTCTTCTGTTACCTTTAGCAAGTGTGCTGTCTTTTCAGATACTTCACCCACTGCGTATGTCCATGCAGAATCACCGTGGTAGCCATTATACTTAGCACCAATATCGATACTAATTATATCTCCATCATTGAGTACTCGATCGCCAGGAATTCCGTGAACAAGTTCTTCATTAACAGATGCACATATACTACCAGGAAAACCATTGTATCCTTTAAAGGAAGGTATTGCGTTATGCTCTCTTATGACCTTCTCTGCAATAGCATCAAGTTGTTTTGTTGTAACACCAGGGACTATATGTTTTTTTAACTCTTGATGTGTTAAAGCGACGATTCGGCCGGCCTCACGCATGATATCTATCTCACGCGGGGTTTTACATATAATCATTTAGACAGTCCTCCAAGAAGGTTGCTAATGTCAGCAAAGACCTGGTCGATGTGTTGTTGACCATTTATATTTCGTAAATAGCCTCTTTCTTGATAAAAATCAAGTAACGGCTGTGCTTGTTTTAAGTTAACGGCAAGGCGATTAGCAACTGTCTCTGCATTGTCATCTGCGCGTTGATATAAATCTCCGCCACATTTGTCGCAAGTATCTTCTTTAGATGGAGGATTAAACACTAAGTGATACGTTGCGCCACAGTTCTTGCAAATGCGTCGGCCTGTTAAACGCTCCATTAAGATAGAATCATCTACCTCGATGTTAATCACATAGTCTAATTTTTTACCTAATTCAACAAGAATACCTTCCAATGCATCTGCTTGAGCAGGAGTGCGTGGAAAGCCATCTAATAAAAAGCCTTCGCTACAATCATCTTTACCTAATCTTTCTTGAACGATACCAATGGTTACTTCATCTGGAACAAGTTCACCTTTATCCATAAAGGATTTTGCTTTAAGACCAAGCTCCGTTTCATCCTTCATAGCAGCACGAAACATGTCACCAGTTGAAATGTGTGGAATTCCGTATTCTTCAACTATTCGCTCCGCTTGTGTACCTTTTCCGGCACCAGGCAGGCCCATCAATACTAGATTCATGTATACTCCCCCTTCGTACAAAGGATTGGGAACATAATGCTCCCACCTTATGACTTAATAAATCCTTTGTAATGACGTTTCACTAGTTGACTTTCAAGCTGCTTCATCGTCTCAAGTGCAACACCAATTACGATTAGTAAGCTTGTGCCTCCAATTTGAGCAGAAGGCGGTAAACCAGCTATATTAACAAAGAAAACAGGGAGTACAGAAATGATAGCTAAGAATAGGGAACCTATAAATGTAAGGCGATATAAAATCCGAGTCAAATATTCTTGTGTGTTCTTCCCTGGACGAATTCCTGGGATGTATCCACCCTGTTTTTTCAGATTTTCTGCCATTTGTTCAGGATTAACTTGAACGAATGTGTAGAAATATGTGAAAGCGATGATTAATGCGACATAAATAATCATGCCCACTGGTTTAGAATAATCAAATGTATTTGTTATAAAATCAGTTACATTATTTTGACCAAAGAAAGATGCGATCGTAGATGGTGTGATGATAAATGATACAGCAAAGATAACTGGAATTACACCTGCTGCATTTACCTTCAATGGAAGATGGGTTGAGTGCCCACCAACCGGACTACGATTCACCAAACGCTTGGCATACTGTATTGGGATTTTTCGTAAAGCTTGCTGGAAGTAGATTACACCAACCACGATTGCAATCACTACTAATGCGATGATTAAAGTAGTCACAATACGAAGGAATAGTTGCTCTCCAGCGTCTTCAAACTGTTGGGCATAGATTTGGTTAATTGTTGTAGGAATTCCTGCAACGATACCAGCAAAGATGATGATTGAAATACCATTACCAACACCTTTTGTTGTGATAAGTTCACCTAACCACATTAAAAAGGCAGTTCCTGCTGTTAAAACAGTAGCAATCAGTAAATAAGTACCAAAACCAGCATCCTTAATCAATGCACCGCCAGCTAAATTGTTAAAGCCATATGACATACCGAATGCTTGGATGAATCCAAGTCCGATTGTGCCATAGCGGGTAAACTGAGCTAACTTGCGACGTCCCACTTCACCTTGTTTGGACCACTCCGCAAATTTTGGCACAACATCCATTTGTAACAATTGTACAATAATCGATGCTGTAATGTATGGCATGATGCCCATTGCGAAAATCGAGAAGTTCTGAAGGGCACCACCACCAAAGGTATTAAGCAAACCGAATGCATCTAAGCTGTCTTGAACCTTTAGTACATCTGCGTCAACATTTGGCACAGGTATAAATGTTCCGATTCGGAAAACGACTAGCATTAAAAGTGTGAAGATAATTTTATTTCTTATATCACCAACGCGCATAAAATTGGAGATTGTGCGAAACATTAAATCACCTCAGTTTGACCGCCCGCAGCTTCAATAGCTTCTTTTGCAGCAGAGGAGAATTTTTGAGCTTTTACAGTTAATTTCTTTTCAAGCTTACCGTTAGCTAAAATTTTAACCCCAGATTGAAGTTTGCTAATTACCTTAGTCTCTAGAAGAAGCTCTGGAGTTACTTCAGTACCATCTTCAAATCTGTTAAGAGTATCAAGATTAACAACAGCGTAGTCTTTACGATTCACGTTAGTAAATCCACGTTTTGGTAGACGTTGGAATAAAGGCGTTTGACCACCTTCAAATCCTGGGCGTACACCGCCACCTGAACGTGATTTCTGACCTTTTTGACCACGGCCAGATGTTTTACCGTTACCTGATCCATGTCCACGACCTACACGATTACGTTCTTTACGAGAACCTTCCGCAGGTTTTAATTCATGAAGTTTCATGGTTGCACCTCCTTATTGTATCTTACTGTTCTTCAACCTTCACTAAGTGTGAAACTTTGTTGATCATACCGCGAGTAGCAGCATTATCTTCTTTCACTACAGTTTGTTGAAGTTTTTTAAGACCTAGCGCTTCAACTGTTTTACGTTGATCTTGTGGTCTACCGATTATACTACGAGTGAGGGTGATCGCTAATTTATTTGCCATGTCATTTCCCTCCCTTATCCTAGTAACTCTTCTACTGATTTACCACGAAGTTTTGCAACTTCTTCAGCACGCTTAAGATTGCTTAAGCCATTTAGCGTCGCACGAATCATATTGATTGGTGTGTTAGTTCCTAATGACTTTGAAAGAATATCTTGAACACCAGCTAATTCAAGTACCGCACGTACAGGACCACCTGCGATAACTCCAGTACCTTCGCTAGCAGGTTTTAGTAAAACTTCTCCTGCACCAAATTCACCGATGATTTGATGAGGTATTGTAGTTCCAACTAGTGGTACATTAATCAAGTTTTTCTTAGCATCCTCAATCGCTTTACGAATCGCATCTGGTACCTCTTGTGCTTTACCAGTTCCGAATCCAACATGTCCGTTTTTATCTCCAACTACCACTAGTGCAGCAAAGCGGAAACGACGTCCACCTTTAACAACTTTCGCTACACGGTTAACGGTAACTACGCGTTCTTCAAGCTCTAACTTGTTTGCATCAATGCGCATGTTAATTTGTTCCCTCCTTTGACGATTAGAATTGTAATCCTGCCTCGCGAGCAGCCTCTGCTACCGCTTTTACACGACCATGATATAAATAACCGCCACGATCAAATACTATAGAAGTAATTCCTTTTTCGATCGCACGTTTTGCTACTAATTCACCGATTTGCTTAGCTGCTTCGATGTTAGCTGTAGCGTCTAAGTTAAGTTCTTTATCAAGAGTAGAGGCACTAGCGACTGTTACACCAGTTGCATCATCAATCAATTGTACATAAATATGCTTGTTTGAACGAAATACATTTAAACGTGGACGTTCAGCAGTTCCTGATAATTTCCCACGTACACGAGCATGTCTCTTTTTACGTGTAGCATTTTTATCAAGCTTAGTGATCATTTGTGGTCACTCCTTCCTTTGCCTAAGCGGCATTACTTACCTGTTTTACCTTCTTTACGACGAACTTGTTCGCCTTCGTAACGAATACCTTTTCCTTTGTAAGGCTCAGGTGAACGTACTGCACGAATGTTAGCTGCAAGAGCTCCAACGCGCTCTTTATCTGTACCTTTAACGATAATTTTCGTATTTGATGGTACATCTATTTCAATGCCCGTTTCCGGCTCAATTTCAACTGGATGTGAATATCCAACGCTTAGTACAAGTTTATTACCTTGCTTCGTAGCACGGTATCCGACACCGACTAATTCAAGTCCACGCTCAAAGCCTTTAGTAACACCTTCTACCATGTTACCAAGAAGAGCACGAGTTGTGCCATGTAAAGCACGATGTTGTTTGTTATCTGAAGGACGAGTAACAGTCAATACGTTCTCCTCAACAGCAATGTTGATGTCTGGGTGGAACGTACGTGTTAACTCACCTTTTGGTCCTTTAACTGTTACTGTATACCCGTCCATAGTAACAGTTACACCAGCTGGGATTTCAAGTGGTTGTTTACCTACGCGCGACATTATGTTGCACCTCCGTTCTTATAAAATTACCATACGTATGCTAATACTTCTCCACCAGCGCTCTTTTGACGAGCATCTTTATCAGTGATAACACCTTGTGAAGTTGAGATAATAGCGATACCTAGTCCGTTTAATACTTTTGGTACTTCATTAGCTTTAGCATATACACGTAAGCCAGGCTTACTAATACGCTTTAATCCAGTGATAACACGCTCATTATTTGCACCGTATTTAAGGAAAATACGAATGACACCTTGCTTGTTATCTTCGATATATTCAACGTCACGGATGAAACCTTCACGTTTTAAAATTTCAGCGATATCACGCTTGATTTTAGAAGCAGGGATTTCTAATTTCTCGTGACGAACCATGTTCGCATTGCGAATTCTAGTAAGCATATCTGCAATTGGATCTGTCATGACCATTGTTTAATAACCTCCTTCCCTTTTAAGGGTTTACCAACTAGCTTTTTTAACGCCAGGAATTTGTCCTTTATATGCTAACTCACGGAAACAGATACGGCAAAGTTTAAATTTGCGTAATACTGAATGTGGACGACCACAACGTTCGCAACGAGTGTAACCTTGTACTTTAAACTTTGGTGTACGCTTTTGTTTCACAATCATTGATTTTTTTGCCACGTTTTCGCCTCCCTCTTCATAGGATTGGGATTTATTTTTGGAATGGCATACCGAATTGTGTTAGAAGCTCACGTGCTTCTTCGTCTGTATTAGCAGTCGTAACAATTACGATGTCCATACCGCGTACCTTGTTGACTTTATCATAGTCAATTTCAGGGAAGATAAGTTGTTCTTTAACACCAAGTGTGTAGTTACCGCGACCATCAAATGATTTCTTAGAAATCCCGCGGAAGTCACGTACACGTGGAAGAGAAACGCTGATAAGCTTATCAAGGAATTGATACATACGCTCTCCACGAAGTGTAACCTTTGCACCGATCGGCATACCTTCACGCAAACGGAATCCAGCGATTGATTTCTTAGCTTTAGTCACAACTGGTTTTTGACCAGTGATCATAGCTAACTCTTCAACAGCGTTATCAAGTGCTTTCGCATTCTGTACTGCATCACCGATACCCATGTTGATAACGATCTTCTCAACTTTAGGTACTTCCATTACAGATTTATAGTTAAACTTGCTCATTAAAGCAGGTGTTATTTCTTTACTATATTTCTCTTTTAGGCGGTTCATTTAAAAGACCTCCTTTCATTCATTCTTATTTATCTAATAGTTGACCTGATTTTTTTGCTACACGTACCTTCTTACCATTTTCAACTGTGTACCCAACACGAGTTGGTTCACCAGTTTTTGGATCGATAGGCATAACGTTTGAAACGTGAATAGGTGCTTCTTGGCTAATGATTCCACCTTGTGGGTTAGCTTGAGAAGGCTTAGCGTGTTTTTTGACAATGTTAACACCCTCGACAAGTACACGCTCTTTCTTAGGGTAAGCTTCAAGGATTACGCCTTGCTTACCTTTATCTTTACCAGAGATTACTTTTACTTTGTCACCTTTTTTTACATGCATCCGTATTGCACCTCCCTTGACACCCAACTAAAATTAAAGTACTTCCGGAGCAAGCGAAACAATTTTCATGAAATTGTTATCGCGAAGTTCACGAGCAACCGGTCCGAATATACGTGTTCCACGTGGGCTTTTGTCCTCACGAATGATGACGCATGCGTTTTCGTCAAAACGGATATATGAACCGTCATTACGACGAGCGCCTGACTTAGTACGTACTACTACAGCTTTTACAACATCGCCTTTTTTGACAACGCCTCCAGGTGTTGCTTGTTTAACCGTACACACGATTACATCACCAATGCCAGCTGTTCTGCGACCTGAACCACCTAGGACTTTAATACAAAGTACTTCACGTGCTCCTGAGTTGTCTGCTACTTTCAAACGAGATTCTGATTGAATCATTCTCAATGACCTCCCTTCGGAACATTGCTATTAAGAAATATATCCGATTAGATAATAACTGCCTTTTCTACTACTTCAACTAAACGGAAACGTTTTGTTGATGAAAGTGGACGAGTTTCCATGATTCTCACTACGTCGCCAACTTTCGCTGCGTTTAATTCATCATGCGCTTTATATTTCTTAGAATATTTAACGCGTTTACCGTACAATGGATGCTTTTTGTAAGTTTCTACAAGAACAGTGATAGTTTTGTCCATTTTGTCAGACACTACACGACCTGTATAAACTTTACGTTGATTGCGCTCACTCATTCACGCAAGCCTCCTCTCTATTATTGGTTAGCACCGATCTCTCTTTCGCGAATAACAGTCTTCATACGAGCGATCGCTTTGCGTACTTCACGAATACGTGCAGTATTTTCTAATTGCCCTGTAGCTAATTGAAAGCGCAGGTTGAATAATTCTTCTTTAAGTGACTTTACTTTTTGTTCAATTTCAGCAGTGGTAAGGTCTCGAATTTCATTAGCTTTCATTAGATTCACCACCAATTTCTTCGCGTTTTACGAATTTACATTTGACTGGTAATTTGTGTGCTGCAAGACGTAACGCTTCACGTGCTACTTCTTCGGACACCCCAGAAATTTCAAACATAACTTTCCCAGGTTTTACAACCGCTACCCATCCTTCAGGAGCACCTTTACCAGAACCCATTCGGACCTCTAAAGGTTTCGCCGTATAAGGCTTGGAAGGGAAGATTTTAATCCAAACTTTACCGCCACGTTTCATATAACGAGTCATAGCACGACGAGCTGCCTCGATTTGGCGGTTTGTAATCCATGATGCTTCTAGTGATTGTAGACCGAACTCACCAAAATGTACCTCAGTACCACCTTTGGCACGGCCTTTCATACGTCCGCGGTGTTCGCGACGATATTTAACGCGTTTAGGCATCAACATGATTAGTTTCCTCCTTCCTCGTTTTTCTTTTTTCTAGTAGGAAGAACTTCACCACGATAAATCCATACTTTTATACCAAGCTTACCATACGTTGTATCAGCTTCAGCTGTGCCGTAATCAATGTCAGCACGAAGAGTATGAAGTGGTACAGTACCTTCACTATAATGTTCTGCACGAGCGATATCTGCTCCACCAAGACGTCCAGATACCATTGTTTTGATACCTTGAGCACCTGCACGAATAGCACGTTGAATAGATTGCTTTTGTGCTCTACGGAATGAAACACGATTCTCTAATTGACGAGCGATGTTATCAGCTACTAATTTAGCATCTAAATCAGCTCTCTTAATTTCAAGGATATTGATGTGTACTCGCTTACCAGTTAATTGATTAAGAGCTTTACGAAGTGCTTCAACTTCTGTTCCGCCTTTACCAATAACCATACCTGGCTTAGCAGTGTGAACAGTAATGTTTACACGATTAGCTGCACGTTCGATCTCAACCTTTGACACAGCAGCATCGTTAAGGCGTTTGAATATATATTCACGCAGTTTTAAATCTTCATGTAAAAGATTTGCGTAGTCTTTGTCAGCATACCATTTTGATTCCCAGTCTTTAATAATACCTACACGCAAACCGGCTGGATTAACTTTTTGACCCACTAATTATCCCTCCTTCTTTTCTGATACGATGATAGTGATGTGGCTAGTGCGTTTGTTAATTGCACTTGCGCGTCCCATAGCACGTGGACGAAATCTCTTTAAAGTTGGTCCTTCGTCTACAAATGCTGCTTCAACAACAAGATTGTTTGCATCCATGTCATAATTGTGTTCTGCGTTAGCGACTGCTGACATTAACACTTTTTCTATAACTGGTGATGCAGACTTTGGTGTGTGTTTTAAAATAGCAACAGCTTCGCCTACCTGCTTACCTCGAATTAAATCAACGACCAAGCGGACTTTACGAGGGGCAATGCGAACCGTTCTTGCAATAGCTTTAGCTTGCATGTGTTGCGCCTCCTCTCATTAGCGTCTAGTTTTCTTATCGTCACTAGCGTGACCTTTGTACGAACGTGTTGGAGCGAATTCTCCAAGTTTGTGTCCAACCATGTCTTCCGTGATATACACTGGCACGTGTTTACGACCATCATATACAGCGATAGTGTGTCCAATGAATTGAGGGAAGATCGTTGAGCGGCGAGACCAAGTTTTTACAACTTGTTTTGATTCAGTTTCGTTTAACTTCTCAACTTTAGCCATTAAGTGATCATCGACAAAAGGCCCTTTTTTAATGCTACGACCCATCTGTGTACCTCCCTTCGCAATTGGTCTACGGTTCCTCTGAACCGTAGTGCAATTACGTTATTTTTTACGTCTACGAACGATGAATTTATCTGACTTATTCTTTTTCTTACGAGTCTTGAATCCAAGAGTTGGTTTACCCCATGGAGACATAGGTGACTTACGTCCGATTGGAGCTTTACCTTCACCACCACCGTGTGGGTGATCGTTAGGGTTCATTACAGATCCACGTACAGTTGGGCGTTTACCTAACCAACGAGAACGACCTGCTTTACCAATTGTAATAAGTTCGTGTTGTTCGTTACCAACTTGACCTATAGTAGCACGACATGAAGCAAGGATCATACGTACTTCGCCAGAAGTAAGACGCACTAGTACATATTTACCTTCTTTACCTAATACTTGTGCACTTGTACCAGCAGAACGAACTAATTGTCCACCTTTACCAGGTTTTAACTCGATATTATGAATCACACTACCTACAGGGATGTTTTCAAGAGGAAGTGCATTTCCTACTTTAATATCAGCTTCGGGACCTGACATGATTTCTGTACCTACAGTAAGGTTTTTAGGAGCTAAAATGTAACGCTTTTCTCCATCAACATAGTTGATAAGAGCGATGTTAGCAGAACGGTTTGGATCATACTCGATTGTAGCAACGCGTCCTGGTATACCATCTTTATCGCGCTTAAAGTCAATAATACGATATTGTCTCTTATGTCCGCCACCTTGATGACGCACAGTAATTTTACCTTGGTTATTTCGGCCTGCTTTTTTGCTTAGCGGTGCCAATAATGATTTTTCCGGTTTGTCAGTTGTGATCTCAGCGAAATCAGATACTGACATACCACGACGACCGTTTGAGGTTGGTTTATACTTTTTAATCGCCATTATAGTGTCCCTCCTTCTCTATAAGAATTAAACTTCAAAAAATTCGATTTCTTTACTGTCAGCAGTTAACTTAACAATCGCTTTACGACGTTTGTTAGTATAACCTGAATGACGTCCGACACGCTTGAATTTACCTTTATAGTTCATGATGTTAACTTCTTCAACCTTAACACCAAAGATTTGTTCAATAGCATCTTTAACTTCTGTTTTGTTTGCTCTAGTATCTACATCGAATGTGTACTTTCTATCAGCCATTGCGTCTGTAGATTTCTCAGTGATTACTGGGCGCTTAATAATATCACGAGGATCTCTCATTATACAAGCACCTCCTCTACTTTTTGCACCACATCTTGCGTAAGGATAAGCTTGTTGTGGTTAACAACATCTAACACATTGATTCCTGTTGTAGGAACAACAGTTACACCAGGGATGTTACGAGCTGAAAGTGCTACATTTTCGTTATCAGTAACGATAAGTGCTTTTGAGTCAGCTGATAATCCTTTAAGAATAGAAACCATATCCTTAGTTTTTGGTGCATCAAGTGTTAATTGGTCTAATAATACTAAACCATTCTCAGCTACCTTACTAGATAGTGCTGATTTTAATGCTAGACGACGTACTTTTTTAGGTAATTTATATGCATAGCTTCTTGGAGTTGGACCGAAAACAGTACCACCACCACGCCATTGAGGTGCGCGGATTGTTCCTTGACGTGCACGACCCGTACCTTTTTGACGCCATGGCTTACGTCCACCACCAGCTACATCAGAACGATTTTTTACTTTATGTGTACCTTGACGTTGCGATGCACGTTGCATGATAACTGCTTCGAACATTACAGCTTCATTTGGCTCAATACCAAACACCGCGTCATTTAATTCAACTTCACCGACACTAGCGCCAGCTTGATTATATAATGTTACTTTAGGCATTAAAGTGCTCCTCCTTTCTTAACTAAATTATTTAGCTTTTACTGCACTCTTTACTTGAACTAGACCTTTGTTTGGTCCTGGTACATTACCTTTAATTAATAGAAGGTTACGCTCTGCATCAACTTTAACAATGTTTAAGTTTTGTACAGTAACACGTTCTCCACCCATACGACCTGGTAATGCTTTTGATTTGAATACACGGTTTGGAGCAACTGGTCCCATTGAACCAGGACGACGGTGATATCTTGAACCGTGCGACATAGGTCCGCGTGATTGTCCATGACGCTTAATAGCACCTTGGAAACCTTTACCTTTTGATACTCCTGTTACATCAACAACTTCGCCTTCAGCGAATATGTCTACCTTGACTTCCTGACCAACTTCTA
Source organism: Bacillus sp. HMF5848 (assembly GCF_003944835.1). Lineage (GTDB taxonomy): Bacteria > Bacillota > Bacilli > Bacillales > HMF5848 > HMF5848. The sequence continues at coordinate 139,350 of NZ_RWIV01000001.1, read as the reverse complement.
TACCTGCATAATCAGCAGCTTTAAACTCACGAACGAAGCGCTTAGGAGCAGTGTTTGCTTTAGCAACGTGTCCTTTATGTGGTTTGTTAGCTAATTTTTCACGCTTATCTTCAAAGCCTAATTGAATAGCTTCATAACCATCCGCTTCAACTGTTTTCTTTTGAAGTACTACGTTTGGAGCAGCTTCAACAACAGTTACTGGAATAAGATCACCGTTTTCTGTAAACACCTGCGTCATTCCAATTTTTCTACCTAAGATTCCTTTGGTCATTTGTCACACCTCCTGTAATATCTTATAAGTTATATTTTAGTTTTTATAATTTAATTTCGATGTCAACACCAGATGGTAAATCTAAACGCATAAGCGCATCTACAGTTTGTGGTGTAGGATTAACGATATCAATCAAACGCTTATGAGTACGCATTTCGAATTGCTCACGAGAATCTTTGTACTTATGAACCGCACGTAGGATTGTGTAGATTGACTTTTCAGTCGGTAACGGAATTGGACCAGATACATTAGCACCCGAACGTTTTGCCGTTTCAACAATCTTTTCTGCTGATTGATCAAGGATTCTGTGATCGTAAGCTTTTAAACGAATTCTGATTTTTTCTTTTGCCATTATTTTCCCTCCTTTTCGCCTATTTGGAAATAGACAGTTCTCAGTGGAAATTTTCCTGCACACGCGCCATGGCAAAGCGGCCGGGTGTATCAGCAACCTCCCACTTCATCGCAGTCAAAGACCAACATTCAATATTATACAGAAATGTGCACATAAAAGCAAGGAGTATTTTATTATTTAAATCTCACTTGTATATTTCTGAGCACTTTTAATATTATACATATATATTAGTGATGATTCAAGTTAAAGAAAAAATATAATACTTGTAAGTTTATGGTTATAAGGTTACAACATGTTAAACAATATTATATAGAAGAAACTCATTTAAAAGGATCTTTGAATGATACTAATAGGTTATTATCAATCACATTTACAGATTCATAAATCACTTTGAATTAATATATGTAATTGTCTCCCTTCTTCTGTTATAGGAGAATGCTATGAAACCCTTTAAACTTTATATATAGAAAAAAAGCAGATTGACATGAGTCAACCTGCTTTTATTTTATAATATTAATTACTCAGTGATTGTAGCAACTACACCAGCACCTACTGTACGGCCACCTTCACGAATTGAGAACTTAGTTCCCTCTTCGATAGCGATTGGTGCGATAAGTTCAACAGTCATTTCGATGTTATCACCAGGCATAACCATTTCCACACCTTCTGGTAATTGGATGATACCAGTTACATCAGTAGTACGGAAATAGAATTGCGGACGGTAGTTTGAGAAGAATGGAGTATGACGTCCACCTTCTTCTTTTGATAAAACGTAAACTTCTGATTTGAACTTAGTGTGTGGAGTGATAGTACCAGGCTTAGCTAATACTTGTCCACGTTGGATATCTTCACGAGAAACACCACGTAATAGAGCACCGATGTTATCGCCAGCTTCAGCTTGATCAAGAAGCTTACGGAACATTTCTACTCCAGTACAAGTTGTTGATTTTGGCTCTTCAGAAAGACCGATGATTTCAATTACATCGCCCACTTTAAGAATTCCACGCTCAACACGACCAGTAGCAACAGTTCCACGACCTGTGATTGAGAATACGTCCTCAACAGGCATCATGAATGGCTTGTCAGTGTCACGTTGTGGTTGAGGAATATAATCATCAACAGCAGCCATTAATTCATAAATCTTCTCTTCGTACTCAGCAACGCCCTCAAGAGCTTTAAGAGCAGAACCTTTTACTACAGGGATGTCATCGCCTGGGAAGTCGTATTCAGAAAGAAGGTCACGTACTTCCATTTCTACTAATTCTAATAACTCTTCGTCATCAACCATGTCGCATTTGTTTAAGAATACAACGATGTATGGTACACCTACTTGGCGAGATAGAAGAATGTGCTCACGTGTTTGTGGCATTGGGCCATCAGCAGCAGATACTACAAGGATAGCTCCGTCCATTTGTGCAGCACCAGTGATCATGTTCTTAACATAGTCAGCATGTCCTGGGCAGTCTACGTGTGCATAGTGACGGTTGTCAGTTTCATACTCAACGTGTGCTGTTGAGATTGTGATACCGCGCTCTCTTTCTTCTGGAGCAGCATCGATTTGATCATAGTTCATCGCAGTTCCTCTTCCGTATTTCTTGTGAAGAGTTACAGTGATTGCAGCAGTTAAAGTAGTTTTACCATGGTCAACGTGTCCAATTGTTCCGATGTTAGCATGCGGCTTGGAACGGTCAAATTTTTCTTTACCCATTATGAAAATCCTCCTTAGTATATTAAAAGTTATTAAGTATAAGTTGCTAGAAAGTGAAATTTCATTTCACTTTCTAAGCCTACATAAGTAGTTATACTTGAATGTATAGCGAAAATCAATTATTGACCGCTATTTTTTTTGATAATCTCTTCAGAAATTGATTTTGGTACTTCTTCATAGTGATCGAAATGCATTGTGAATGTACCACGTCCTTGCGTGTTAGAACGTAATGATGTAGCATATCCAAACATTTCAGATAGTGGAACCATTGCTTTAACAACTTGTGCGTTACCGCGTGCTTCCATACCTTCTACACGACCACGACGAGAAGTGATGTTACCCATAATGTCACCCATGTACTCTTCTGGGATAACAACTTCTACTTTCATGATTGGCTCAAGAATGACTGGGCTACATTTTTTAGCAGCATTTTTCAATGCCATAGATGCAGCAATTTTAAACGCCATTTCGTTTGAGTCTACATCATGGTAAGATCCATCAAATAATTTAGCTTTAATATCGACTAATGGATAGCCTGCAAGAACTCCATTTTGTAGGGAATCTTCAAGACCAGCTTGTACCGCAGGAATATATTCACGAGGTACAACACCACCAACGATAGCATTTTCAAACTCAAAGCCTTTACCTTCTTCGTTAGGAGCGAACTCAATCCATACGTGACCGAACTGTCCACGACCACCAGACTGACGTACGAACTTACCTTCAACTTGCGCTGAACCACGGAAAGTTTCACGGTACGCAACCTGTGGAGCACCAACGTTAGCTTCTACTTTGAATTCACGCTTCATACGATCAACGATGATATCAAGGTGAAGTTCACCCATACCAGCGATGATTGTTTGACCAGTTTCTTGGTCAGTGTGTGCTCTAAAAGTAGGATCTTCTTCAGAAAGCTTTTGTAACGCTGTAGACATCTTATCTTGGTCAGCTTTTGACTTCGGCTCGATAGCTACAGAGATTACCGGCTCAGGGAATTGCATAGACTCAAGAATAACAGGCGCTTTATCATCGCAAAGTGTATCACCAGTAGTTGTATCTTTAAGACCAACTGCTGCAGCAATATCCCCTGAATATACAGTAGAAATCTCTTGACGAGAGTTTGCATGCATTTGTAGGATACGACCTACGCGTTCGCGCTTGCCTTTTGTTGAGTTTAATACGTATGAACCAGAATCTAGAGTACCAGAGTATACACGGAAGAATGTTAGCTTACCAACATACGGGTCCGTCATAACTTTGAACGCTAATGCAGAGAATGGCTCTTCGTCAGAAGAATGACGAATTACTTCTTCATCTGAATCTGGAACAATACCCTTAATAGATGCAACATCAGTTGGTGCTGGTAGGTAATCTAGTACAGCATCAAGCAATAGTTGTACACCTTTGTTTTTAAATGCAGAACCACAAATAACAGGATAGAATTCAACGTTAACTGTACCTTTACGGATAGCAGCTTTGATTTCATCTTTTGTAAGTTCTTCACCTTCTAGGTATTTCATCATTAGTTCTTCGTCTAGCTCAGCTACTGCTTCAACAAGCTTAGCATGGTACTCTTCTGCTAATTCCTTATATTCTTCAGGAATTTCACGAGCTTCTGTACGTGTGCCAAGATCATCTTCATAGTAGAATGCTTCCATTTCAACTAAATCAATAATACCTTCGAATTGGTCTTCTGCACCAATCGGAAGTTGAATCGGATGAGCGTTTGCTTGTAAACGTTCATGTAAAGTCTTCACAGAATATAAAAAGTCTGCTCCGATTTTATCCATTTTGTTTACAAATACAACACGCGGTACTCCGTATGTTGTTGCTTGACGCCAAACTGTTTCAGTTTGAGGCTCAACTCCTGATTGAGCATCTAAAACAGCAACTGCTCCATCAAGTACACGTAATGAACGTTCAACCTCTACTGTGAAGTCTACGTGTCCTGGAGTATCAATAATGTTGATACGATGGTTTTTCCATTGCGCTGTTGTAGCAGCAGATGTGATTGTAATCCCACGCTCCTGCTCTTGTTCCATCCAGTCCATTTGAGAAGCGCCTTCGTGAGTTTCTCCAATTTTATGAATACGGCCTGTGTAAAACAAGATACGCTCAGTAGCAGTTGTTTTACCGGCATCGATGTGAGCCATGATACCGATATTACGAGTTTTTTCTAAGGAGAACTCTCTTGTCATGATGTTACTTCTCCTTCCTATTATTGAGTTTGGTTTTTTTTGGTATGACGGTATGTACAAATAGGGAGTTAATAATGCTATTTTAACATATTAACTTCCCTATCATTTTCTTAGTATCTTCCCGTCATATTACTTTAATCAGGAAAATATAAATATAATCCTAACAAAATTGTTTATATAATAAATCCTACCAACGGTAGTGAGCAAATGCTTTGTTTGCTTCTGCCATCTTATGAGTGTCTTCTCTTTTCTTAACAGCAGCACCAGTATTGTTAGCTGCATCCATGATTTCGTTAGCAAGACGTTCTTCCATAGTCTTTTCACCACGGTTACGTGCATACTGTACTAACCAACGAAGACCTAAAGTAGTACGACGCTCTGGACGAACTTCTACAGGTACTTGGTAGTTAGAACCCCCTACACGACGAGCTCTTACTTCAAGTACTGGCATGATGTTTTTAAGTGCTTGTTCAAACACTTCCATCGGATCGTTACCTGTGCGATCTTTAATAAGATCAAACGCTGTATATAAGATCTTTTGAGAAGTACCTTTTTTACCATCTATCATTAATTTATTAACAAGGCGTGTTACTAGCTTCGAATTGTAAATCGGATCTGGTAACACATCTCTTTTTGCAACTGGACCTTTACGAGGCATTAATATTTCCTCCTTTCAAGCATTTTTTTATTCTAAATTTCTTTTATTATTTCTTTGGTGCTTTTGGACGCTTAGTACCATACTTAGAGCGACCTTGCATACGGTTGTTAACACCAGCAGTGTCTAATGCACCACGTACAATGTGATAACGTACCCCTGGTAAGTCTTTTACACGTCCTCCACGGATAAGAACAACACTATGCTCTTGAAGGTTGTGACCAATACCAGGAATGTATGCTGTTACTTCGATACCATTAGTTAAGCGAACACGAGCGTATTTACGAAGTGCCGAGTTCGGCTTCTTCGGTGTCATTGTACCAACACGTGTACAAACCCCACGCTTTTGAGGTGAAGATACGTTTGTTTGAGCTTTTTTAAAGCTGTTGTATCCTTTATTTAAAGCAGGTGATTTTGATTTCTCAACTTTAGTCTCGCGACCTTTACGTACTAATTGATTAATAGTAGGCATCTATTTTTCCTCCCTTCATTCTTTTGTAAACCCACACATCCAGGTGGTTCATTTTAAAGTAAAAAACAAAGTTTTTGCAGTTTTCTACAAAAACAGTTTTAGCGAAGAATTGCGACAGTAGCAGCTCCAACTTCAATTCCTGATACTTTTCCAAGCTTCTTCATAGAATCTACTATTGTAACGGGTATGTTTTGCTCTTTTGCAACACTCACTACTTTTACAGTTAATGATTGATTTGCATCTTTAGCAACTAACACCTCAGCTACCTCACCATGTTTTAAAGCTTTTACTGTTTGCTTTGTGCCAATGATAATCTTAGATGCCTGCGATACTTTTTCATAAGACATAACTAACATCCTCCAAAGTAAACAGGTTTATTAAAGAAGCACCTTTGCTATAATATCATCCTTGTATAGCAAAGTCAACATTATTTATAACAAGAAATAAATAACAGTTTAAAATAATTGGTCAGTTATACACGCCAATTTAAAAAAACTTATCAAATTAAATTAGATCTAGATAAAAAGTATGCTGTCTGAACACAGCCAGCATACTTCATTTTTTAATCTACAGTAACTTTATCATCTGATTCAGTTGGTATAACAGGGTATGTTTTACGATAGCGTGACATCCCCGTACCAGCTGGTACCAGTTTACCAATGATAACATTTTCTTTTAATCCTAATAACTCATCGCGTTTACCTTTGATTGCTGCATCTGTAAGAACACGAGTTGTTTCTTGGAATGATGCTGCAGAAAGGAATGACTCTGTTTCAAGAGATGCCTTAGTGATACCTAATAACACAGGGCGTCCTATTGCAGGAATTCCACCATTTAATAGCACTTTCGCATTTGCATCTGTAAACTGATGGATATCTAGTAACGTTCCCGGCAACACATCTGTGTCACCTGCGTCGATAACACGAACTTTACGAAGCATTTGACGAACCATAACCTCTACGTGTTTATCGCCAATTTCAACCCCTTGCATACGATAAACTTTCTGTACTTCTCGTAGAAGATACTCTTGTACAGCAAGCATGTCTTTTACTTTTAAAAGCTCCTTAGGATCAATAGAACCTTCCGTTAATTCTTGGCCACGTACTACTTTTTGACCTACGATAACCTTCAATCTTGCATTGTATGGTGCTGCATAGCTACGAGTTTCAACATCGCCCTTCACAACGATTTCTTGTTGCTTGTCACGAATTTCGTTAATTGCTTCAACAGTACCATCTATTTCTGAGATTACCGCTTGCCCTTTTGGATTACGCGCTTCGAATAACTCTTGGATACGCGGTAGACCTTGAGTGATATCGTCCCCCGCAACACCACCTGTATGGAATGTACGCATCGTTAACTGAGTTCCTGGCTCACCGATAGATTGAGCAGCAATAATACCTACTGCTTCACCAACCTCAACCTCAGAACCTGTTGCTAAGTTGCGACCGTAACATTTTTTACACACACCATGACGAGTGTTACAAGTAAATGCAGAACGAATCCACATTTCTTCTATTCCAGCATCGATAATATTCTTTGCTTTATCTTCATCTATTAGGTCATTTTCATTAACTAGAACTTCTCCTGTTTCAGGATGACGTAACATCTTTCTAGCATGACGACCTATGATACGTTCTTCTAACTTTTCAATTACTTCTGTTCCATCTTTAAGAGGAGCAGCTAGAATACCTCTATCTGTACCGCAATCATCGTCACGGATAATAACATCCTGCGCAACATCAACAAGACGACGTGTTAAGTAACCTGAGTCAGCTGTTTTTAACGCTGTATCCGCAAGTCCTTTACGAGCACCGTGAGTAGAGATGAAGTACTCTAATACAGTTAACCCTTCACGGAAACTTGATTTGATTGGAAGTTCGATAATACGTCCAGCCGGGTTAGCCATTAATCCGCGCATACCTGCTAGCTGAGTAAAGTTAGATGCGTTACCACGGGCACCTGAATCACTCATCATAAAGATAGGGTTTGCACTTGGTAACGACTGAATCAATTTACCTTGGATTTCATCTTTTGCTTTACTCCAAATAGCAATAACACGATCATATCTTTCTTCTTCCGTAATAAGACCACGTCTAAATTGCTTAAGAATAGAGTCGACCTTTTTCTGAGCCTCCACTAAAATGATCTGCTTTTCTGGAAGTACTACGATATCAGATACACCAACGGTAATTCCAGCTTTAGTAGAGTAACGGAAACCAAGGTTTTTCATGCGGTCAAGCATTCTAGAAGTTTCAGTAATCTTGAATCGCTTAAACACTTCAGCAATGATATTCCCTAGGATTTTCTTTTTGAATGGTTGAATAACTTCCTGAGCCTCTATAGCCTCTTTTACATTTGCACCTTTTTCTAAGAAATATCTTTCTGGTGTTTTATGCTCAAGGTTCTCTTTTGTTGGCTCATTAATATATGGGAATGATTTAGGTAAAATCTCATTAAATATTAATTTACCTACTGTTGTAAGCATCAGCATATTATTTTGTTCTTCTGTAAAAGTTTCGTTATTTAATGAACCTGCATGCACAGCAACTCTTGTATGCAAGTGAACATAACCATTTTGATATGCAATTAGCGCTTCATTAGTGTCCTTGAATACCATACCTTCACCAATGGCATCTGGTCGCTCAAGAGTTAAATAGTAATTCCCAAGAACCATGTCCTGTGATGGCGTAACAACCGGTTTACCATCTTTTGGATTTAGGATGTTTTGTGCAGCAAGCATTAGAATACGTGCTTCTGCTTGTGCTTCTGCAGATAGTGGTACGTGAACAGCCATCTGATCTCCATCAAAGTCAGCATTATATGCTGTACATACTAGTGGATGCAGACGGATAGCACGACCTTCTACTAAAGTCGGTTCGAATGCCTGAATCCCCAACCTATGTAATGTAGGGGCGCGGTTCAGTAGAACCGGATGTTCTCTAATTACTTCTTCAAGTACATCCCATACCTCAGGTTGAACACGCTCAATTTTACGCTTAGCACTCTTGATGTTATGAGCCAGTCCTTTTTGCACAAGCTCCTTCATAACAAATGGCTTGAAAAGTTCCAACGCCATTTCTTTCGGTAAACCACATTGATACATCTTTAAATTCGGTCCTACAACGATAACCGAACGACCCGAGTAGTCAACACGTTTACCTAATAAGTTCTGACGGAAACGACCTTGCTTACCTTTTAACATATGTGACAATGATTTAAGTGGTCGATTACCCGGCCCTGTAACTGGACGACCACGACGACCATTATCAATTAATGCATCAACAGCTTCCTGTAGCATGCGCTTCTCATTCTGAACGATAATGCTCGGCGCGCCTAAATCTAACAAGCGCTTTAAACGATTGTTACGATTAATAACACGACGATATAAATCGTTTAAGTCAGACGTTGCGAAACGACCACCATCAAGCTGTACCATAGGACGTAATTCAGGCGGAATAACCGGTAGCACATCTAGAATCATCCAGTCAGGATGATTTCCTGATGCACGGAACGCCTCAAGCACTTCTAATCTTTTAATGGCACGAGTTCGACGTTGACCTTGTGCAGTTTTTAATTCTTCTTTTAACTGCTGCACATCTTTTGTTAAGTCAATATCAGATAAAAGCTTGCGAATAGCTTCGGCACCCATAGCAGCTTGGAATGTATTACCATATTTATCTCTATAGGCACGATATTCTTTTTCTGATAAAAGTTGCTTTTTATCAAGCGGTGTATCACCACTATCTGTAACCACATAAGAAGCAAAATAAATGACTTCTTCTAAAGCTCTCGGTGACATATCAAGCACAAGACCCATTCGACTTGGGATACCTTTGAAGTACCAAATATGCGAAACAGGTGCTGCAAGCTCAATATGACCCATACGCTCACGACGTACTTTTGCTCGTGTTACTTCTACGCCACAGCGGTCACAAACGACTCCTTTGTAGCGAACACGTTTATACTTACCACAATGACATTCCCAATCACGAGTGGGACCGAATATTCTTTCACAAAATAAACCATCTTTTTCTGGTTTAAGAGTACGATAATTAATAGTTTCAGGTTTCTTTACTTCACCATGCGACCAAGACCGAATTTTATCTGGCGAAGCGAGTCCGATCTTCATGTATTCAAAATTATTTACATCCAGCAAGGGTCTACCTCCCTTAATTGTATTGTCAGAATGATTCAATTCTGAACCTGGACTTCTGTCAAGCTTGGAAAGCTGGCAACATGCAGTTACCCAGCTTATTTCCAAACCTTCATCAGTGCTAGCTCTAGTTTTACTCTTTTGTTACTGCGTCTTTTTCTTGCTGTTCATTAGTTGATGCCCCAGCAGCGCCTACTCCGATAGAATCTGCTTGGTTATTATCATCTTCTTCTTCTAGATCACGCATTTCGATTTCTTGCTCATCGCCAGAAAGGATTTTAACGTCCATACCTAAGCTTTGAAGCTCTTTAATTAATACCTTGAATGACTCAGGTACACCAGGCTCTGGAACATTTTCACCTTTTACGATAGCCTCGTATGTTTTAACACGTCCAACAACATCGTCCGATTTCACCGTAAGAATTTCTTGAAGGGTGTAAGCTGCACCGTAAGCCTCAAGTGCCCATACCTCCATCTCACCAAAACGCTGACCACCAAATTGAGCTTTACCACCCAATGGTTGCTGTGTAACAAGTGAGTAAGGTCCAGTTGAACGAGCATGAAGCTTATCATCAACCATGTGAGCAAGCTTAATCATATACATAACACCAACTGAGACACGATTATCAAATGGTTCACCTGATCGGCCGTCATATAGTACTGTTTTGGCATCTACTGGCATACCAGCCTCAGCAAGCGTTTCTTGCACATCTTCTTCACGCGCCCCATCAAATACTGGAGACGCTACATGAATACCGAGCGTTCTTGCAGCCATACCTAAGTGAAGCTCAAGCACCTGACCGATGTTCATACGAGATGGAACCCCTAGAGGGTTTAACATGATATCTACTGGCGTGCCATCCGGTAAATATGGCATATCCTCTTCCGGTAATATTCGTGAGATAACCCCTTTATTACCATGACGACCTGCCATCTTATCGCCTTCAGAGATTTTTCTCTTTTGAACGATGTACACGCGAACTAATTGATTTACACCTGGAGGTAGCTCATCGCCGTCTTCGCGATTAAACACCTTAACATCAAGGATAATACCTCCTCCACCATGTGGCACACGTAACGAAGTATCACGAACTTCACGAGCTTTTTCTCCGAAAATAGCGTGTAATAAACGCTCTTCGGCAGTTAGTTCCGTTACACCTTTAGGTGTTACTTTACCAACAAGTAGATCGCCGTCCTTCACTTCAGCACCTACACGGATAATTCCACGTTCATCAAGGTTTCTTAGAGCATCTTCCCCAACGTTTGGAATGTCGCGAGTTATTTCTTCAGGTCCTAGCTTTGTATCACGTGATTCTGACTCATATTCTTCAATATGAATGGATGTATACACATCATCCTTCACAAGACGCTCACTCATGATGATAGCATCCTCATAGTTGTAACCATCCCAAGTCATGAATGCAACAAGTACATTTCGACCTAAAGCTAGTTCTCCTAATTCCATAGATGGTCCATCAGCTAAAATTTCACCTTTTACAACACGGTCCCCAGCTGCCACAATAGGACGTTGGTTATAACAAGTCCCTTGGTTCGATCGAACAAATTTCAACATACGATAGCGGTCGAGGTCACCTTTAACCTCTTGACCATCAACATTTAAAATTCGTCTTACTTTTACTTCAGCAGCTTCAACACGTTCTACAATACCCTCATGCTTACAAATAACAGCAGCTCCTGAGTCTTTACCTGAAACGTATTCCATACCCGTACCGACTCTTGGCGACTCCGGATTAAGAAGCGGCACCGCTTGACGTTGCATGTTTGCACCCATAAGTGCACGGTTCGAGTCATCATTTTCTAAGAACGGAATACAAGCTGTAGCCGCAGACACTACTTGTTTTGGAGATACATCCATATAATCAACACGGTCACGACTTACAACTGTATTTTCACCGCGACGACGCGCTACGATTTGTTCATCTAAAAATTCACCATCGTCTCCTAGACGAGCGTTCGCCTGAGCAACGACATAGTTATCTTCCTCATCAGCCGTTAAATAATCAATTTGACTTGTAACTCGACCTGTTTCAGCGTCAACACGGCGATATGGTGTTTCTATAAATCCGAATTTATTAACCTTTGCAAATGACGACAGAGAGTTAATTAATCCAATGTTTGGTCCTTCAGGCGTTTCAATAGGACACATACGCCCATAATGAGAGTAGTGAACGTCACGTACTTCAAAGCCTGCACGTTCTCTCGTCAGACCACCTGGCCCAAGAGCTGATAGACGACGCTTGTGCGTAAGTTCAGCAAGAGGGTTAGTTTGATCCATGAACTGAGACAACTGTGAGCTACCAAAGAATTCTTTAATAGCAGCAATAACCGGACGAATATTGATAAGTTGTTGTGGAGTGATAGTGTTAGTATCCTGAATGGACATTCTTTCACGAACAACTCTCTCCATACGTGATAATCCGATGCGGAATTGGTTTTGCAGCAATTCACCAACCGAACGTAAACGACGGTTACCTAAATGGTCAATATCATCTGTAGTTCCTACGCCATGCAATAGATTAAAGAAGTAGCTAATTGAAGCAATGATGTCTGCTTGTGTAATGTGCTTCTTTGTGTCCTCTATATAAGCATTACTAATTACATTGATGACCTTTTCTCCATCCGGGTCGTTAGGAGCGTGAATCTTAATAGATTGTAAAATAACATCTTCATCTAACACACCACCATGTGTGTTTAAAGACTTATAACCTACTTGTTGTTCTTGTAGAGTTTTTGTCATTTTGTCCAACTGGCGAACTTCAAGCACAGAACCCTTTTCAGCAAGTATTTCACCTGTTGATGGGTCGACCAATGACTCAGCAAGTCTCTGATTATATAGACGGTTCTTAATGTTCAACTTTTTGTTTACCTTATAACGCCCAACACTAGCTAAATCATAGCGTTTCGGGTCGAAAAAGCGTGAGACAAGTAAGCTTTTTGCGTTTTCAACCGTAGGTGGTTCACCTGGACGTAGACGCTCGTATATCTCAAGAAGAGCTTTTTCTGTAGTCTCAGTATTATCTTTTTCAAGAGTATTTCGTAAGTACTCGTTGTCCCCTATTAAGTCAATAATCTCTTGGTCTGTACCAAATCCAAGAGCACGTAACAGGACGGTCACTGGTAATTTTCGAGTACGATCAATCCTAACGTACACAACGTCTTTTGCATCCGTTTCATACTCTAACCATGCACCACGGTTTGGAATTACTGTAGCAGTAAAACCTTTTTTACCGTTTTTATCAATCTTCGAGTTAAAATAAACACTAGGAGAACGAACAAGCTGAGATACGATGACACGTTCTGCACCGTTTATAATGAAAGTACCCGTTTCGGTCATGAGTGGAAAATCACCCATAAACACTTCTTGATCCTTCACTTCTCCAGTTTCTTTGTTAATTAATCGTACCTTGACACGAAGTGGAGCTGAGTAGTTCACATCACGTTCTTTCGCATCTTCTACAGAATACTTAGGCTCACCTAAACTGTAATCGATAAATTCAAGAGAAAGGTTGCCTGTAAAGTCTTCAATCGGGGACATTTCCTGAAATAATTCACGAAGCCCTTCGTCCAAAAAGCTTTCATAAGATGCTGTTTGGATCTCAATTAAATTTGGTAATTCCAACACTTCACTGATGCGAGCATAGCTTCTTCGCTGGCGGTGTCGTCCATACTGAACTAGTTGACCTGTCAACTGATTCACCCCTCAAAATCATGAGTTATAATCCCACGAGACATTTTTTCTTTCAAATCCTATGGAAAAATCAGAATATATTAATTCTGAGATAAAAAAAACATTACTTCATCCAAAAGCAGAGACTAATATTACATTTCTTTGCCGGCAGCTTTTTTTATAAAGTCATTGCCAATGCAGTTAAAAACGGGTATGATACAATAAATAATGGCTACTATAAATAGTTATGCTAGCTGTTGGACAAACTAACCTACTTTATTAAGTACTTAATAGTAGCTTCGCTATCTCAGAGATGATATCCCGTATGTAAAACAAAAAATACAAAAAGAAAAAGGGTTTCTATCAAAAAAACCACATTTTCTAAAACGCACTATTGATTTTATTAGCTTTTCCATTGATACTAAAATTATACATACAATTAGTTTTTTTAGCATCACAGGAAATAAATACATATTGGCATTTTATAATACTATCATAGCGCAATTTTCTCGTCAAGATTTTTTTGCTCTGATGATGTAATATCCTTTTTGCTTCTCAACGATATCTACGCGTGAGAATAATTGTTTAAGTTTATCTATTGCAGAAGGAGCACCTTGTTTTTTTTGAATAACAACCCAAAGCTCTCCATCGGGCAACAAAGCGTCAAAGCTTTGCTCGAAAATCTTATGAACAACCTGCTTCCCAGCCCTAATAGGTGGGTTAGTTAATATAGAAGCAAAGTTATTTTCTACAGCACTCAAGGCATCACTCATATAAACCTTCACATTGCTAATTTGATTACTCTCCGCATTAATGGTAGCAAGCTCAACAGCTCTTTCATTAACATCTACCATGTGTACGATTCTATTTGGATTGTCTTTAGCAATTACTAACCCTATAGGACCATACCCGCAACCAACATCTAAGATCGGCCCCTCTATTTCCGCCACCTTAAACGCTTCTATTAAAACCCTCGAACCAAAATCTACTTCTTTTTTTGAAAACACACCGTTATCTACCGTGAATTTTAACGTATGACCTTTAAGCGAAAACACCCAAGATTGTCGATTACTTTCAACAGATGGACTATTTGTATAGTAGTGTTCGGTCATCTGCATCTCTCCTATATTGAAAAATACTTTCTGCACTAGCTTTATCATGTTTTATTGGTGTAATATTTGCAGGTTGAAGTAGAGGATTATATTGCAGCAGCCTAATAGCATTTCCTACATGTAGAAAAAAGCTCGCTAAATTAGCGAGCTTTTTTAATGTGACAATAATTACTTAACTTCTACGCCAGCGCCAACTTCTTCAAGCTTCGCTTTGATTTCTTCAGCTTCTTCTTTAGAAGCTCCTTCTTTAACTGCTTTTGGAGTGTTATCAACAAGTTCTTTAGCTTCTTTTAAGCCAAGACCAGTGATTTCACGAACAACTTTGATAACCTTAATTTTTTGACCACCAGCATTAGTAAGAACTACGTCAAATTCTGTTTGCTCTTCAGCAGCTGGAGCAGCAGCGCCACCCATTACAGCAACAGGAGCTGCAGCTGTTACACCAAATTCTTCTTCGATAGCTTTTACTAAGTCGTTTAATTCTAATACAGTCATATTTTTAACTGCTTCAATGATTTGTTCTTTAGTCATTTTGTATATCCTCCTTAAATTTTCAATAGTGTATTATTTTAAAGTCGTTCTTTTTTAAGCTGCGGATGCTATATTATTAAGCACCTTGTTCTTCTTTTTGGTCTGCAACTGCTTTTGTAGCAAGAGCAAGATTGCGGATTGGCGCTTGTAGAACGCTAAGCAACATAGAAAGTAAGCCTTCGCGTGATGGAAGTTCAGCAAGTGCCTTCACATCTTCTACTGAAGCTACGTTACCTTCTATAACACCTGCTTTAATTTCTAAAGCTTCGTGTTTTTTAGCAAAATCATTTAAGATTTTAGCAGGAGCGACAACGTCTTCTGTACTGAATGCGATCGCATTCGGGCCAGTTAACGCTTCGTTAAGTCCTTCAAGACCTGCTTCAGTTGCTGCACGGCGAGTCATTGTGTTTTTGTACACTTTAAACTCTACGCCAGCCTCACGAAGTTGTTTACGAAGTTCTGTCACTTCAGCAACGTTTAATCCACGGTAGTCAACAACAATCGTTGACACACTGCCTTTAAACTTATCAGAAATCTCTGCTACTGTCTGTTTCTTTAACTCGATTACGCTGCTCATTTGTACACCTCCTATATTTTTCAGGTAAAAATAAATCGTACCGGTCGGTGCATATAAAAACCCCCATGCCAACACGAACGCAGACATGGAGGAATAAGAAACAACAAACAAGTTGTCACAATATATACCTCGCACCTCGGTAGGGAATTAAGCCATGCGGCACCTACTGTCTACGGTACTATTAAAATCTATTTCAACACAACACGATTTATTATACGTGCTGTTGTCGCTAATGTCAATTTCCTTATTTTGCTACTACGAAAGTAGAAGCATCAACTTTCACACCAGGGCCCATAGTTGAAGTAACAGAAATGTTTCTCATATATGTGCCTTTTGCAGCTGACGGCTTAACTTTAAGCAATGTTTCAAAGATTGTTGTAAAGTTTTCAACAAGTTTTTGGTCGTCGAAAGAAACTTTGCCGATAGGTACATGAATGTTACCTGATTTATCAGCACGGTATTCAACTTTACCAGCTTTAATTTCATTCACTGCTTTCGTTACATCAAACGTAACTGTACCTGTTTTAGGGTTTGGCATTAAGCCTTTAGGTCCTAATACACGACCAAGCTTACCAACTTCACCCATCATGTCTGGAGTAGCTACGATTACATCAAAATCAAACCAACCTTGTTGGATTTTGTTGATATAGTCAGTATCTCCTACATAATCAGCGCCAGCAGCTTCAGCTTCTTTAGCTTTTTCACCTTTAGCAAATACTAATACACGTTGTGTTTTACCTGTACCATTCGGTAGTACAACTGCACCACGAATTTGTTGGTCAGCTTTCTTTACATCAATACCTAAACGGAACGCTACTTCTACAGTTGCATCAAATTTAGCTACACTTGTCTTTTTAACAAGTTCAATAGCTTCTTGAACAGAGTATGATTTTGTACGGTCTACAAGCTTGATAGCTTCAGCGTACTTTTTACCTCTTTTAGCCATTTTTATTTCCTCCTATATTGTGGTTTTAGCGGAATAACCTCCCACGTAACAAAAGGTTGCGAATAATGTCAAATGTATATTATCCGCAACCTCAAAGCTTTAGACTAATTAGTCTTCAATAACGATACCCATGCTACGCGCAGTACCTTCTACCATGCGCATTGCAGCTTCAACGCTTGCAGCGTTAAGATCTTGCATTTTTTGTTCAGCAATTTCACGTACTTTATCACGCTTAACTGTTGCAACCTTTTTCTTGTTTGGTTCACCAGAACCAGACTGGATACCAGCTACTACTTTTAGAAGAACAGCTGCAGGTGGAGTTTTCGTAATAAATGTAAATGAACGGTCTTCAAATACCGTAATCTCAACAGGAATAATTAGACCTGCTTGATCTGCTGTACGTGCATTAAACTCTTTACAGAATCCCATGATGTTAACACCCGCTTGACCTAGTGCAGGTCCTACTGGTGGTGCTGGGTTAGCTTTCCCTGCAGGGATTTGTAATTTTACCATTTTAATAACTTTTTTAGCCACGAGACACACCTCCTTAAAGTCCGTGATGTGGTAATAGGGTTTTTACCCTCCCACTCATTTTGTACAAGACATAAGCTGTTGTACAAAAGCTCGTCTCAACTAAAGTCGAGACATACACTCAAAGAATATTATCACTTTTTCATTACAATAGCAAGTTATATTTTTTCAACTTGAGAAAAATCAAGTTCAACTGGTGTTTCTCGACCAAACATATTTACTAGCACTTTAAGCTTATGCTTATCTTTATCTAATTCTTCTATTGAACCTGTAAAATTAGCAAACGGCCCTTCTTTAACACGAACAACCTGTTTAAGCTCAAAGTCAATTTCTACTTTTTTCTCATCCATTCCCATACGCTTTAAGATCACTTCTACTTCTTCTTTAAGCAATGGTGTTGGTTTAGAGCCAGAACCAGCGGAGCCAACAAACCCTGTCACCCCTGGTGTATTACGAACAACATACCAGGAATCATCTGTCATAACGATTTCAACAAGCACATAGCCTGGAAAAACCTTCTTTTTCATTACTTTACGCTTACCGTTCTTAATTTCTGTTTCTTCTTCTTCAGGCACCACTATTCTAAATATCTTATCTTGCATAGCCATCGATTCAACACGTTTTTCTAAGTTGGCTTTTACTTTATTTTCATATCCAGAATACGTGTGCACTACATACCAATTCTTTTCCATCCATGAGGACTATTCGTCCAACCCTCCCTAAACTCACATTTTTTTATGCATAGTTTTACTTTTTTCGAGTTCAGAACACATGCGTCATGAGGTTTATACTTGTTTTATCAGTAACCACTAGCCGTACTGTCTTACTCGTGTTTTTTTGACCAAATGAAAAAACCCGTGTAACCGGGCTCAATCGTCACTTTCTATTATCTACCATTATACCATAGCAAATAGGTTCTTATTCAATAACAAATCGAATTAATTCTGAAATTCCTAAATCAATAACGGCAAAAAATACAGCTACGAACGTAACAGTTGCTAATACAGTAATTGTGTAACGTGTTAACTCTTTACGTTTTGGCCAAGAAACCTTCTTCATCTCGCGTACAACTGCACGCAGAAAATTAATCATGCGTTTCATTCTAATACCCTCCGGAAACTATTACATAGATTACTGATCTATATTATTTTGATTCTTTATGGACTGTGTGAGCTTTACAAACCTTGCAGTATTTCTTAGTTTGTAGACGCTCATCCCTCACATCAAAACTCTTTGAAGTTGTATAGTTTCGACTTCCACAATCTTGACATGATAATACAATTTTTAGCGCCAAGATGAACACCGACCTATTTATTCTTTTTAACACCTTACAAAACTGTATCACAGAGGGTACAGGCTGTCAATAAGCTGCCAGTTAGAACAATATCATTATAGGTCGATATGTCAACTGCTCTATCATTATTATTCTATAAAGTGAGCTCGCGGATGGCTAGATATCTCTCTAGTTTACGCTTCACACGTTGTAGAGCATTATCAATTGATTTAACGTGACGATTAAGCTCTTCAGAAATTTCCTGGTATGATCTACCATCCAGATATAATGCTAAAACTTTTCGTTCTAGGTCACTTAATAATTCAACCATCTTTAGTTCTATATCATCAAACTCTTCTTGATTAATAATCAACTCTTCAGGATCTGTCACTTTCACGCCCGAAATAACATCTAGTAATGTTCGATCTGATTCCTCATCATAGATAGGCTTGTCCAAAGAAACATAGGAATTAAGAGGAATATGCTTTTGTCGGGTAGCAGTTTTTATGGCTGTAATAATCTGCCTCGTGATACATAATTCAGCGAACGCTTTGAAGCTTGTCAGCTTGTCCTCTTTAAAATCACGTATCGCTTTATACAGACCGATCATGCCTTCTTGAACTATATCTTCCCGATCGGCACCGATTAAAAAATAAGACCTGGCCTTAGCACGAACGAAATTACGATATTTATGAATTAAATAGTCTAGCGCTTCACTATCACCATTATGAACAAATTCAACAATTTCTTCATCTTCAATTTGTTCAAATCGTTGGCTTGGCTTTCTCTGGCTGTTAGAAGTCACGCCGATCCCCCCGACCACACACCTAGATAGAAATATTATACAGTAGAGTGCGCCTCGACGCAACCGCTTACCGTTCCCCCCTCCGCCACTTTTCAAAGGTTTTAGCGATATCATCTGATAAAGGAATTGTTGAACGAGGTTTTTTTTCAACAGACTTCTGGACATTTTTTGAAATATTCCGTTCAATTTCTCGCATCTCTGTAAGTAGTTCACGTGCCGACTTTCTTAGTGCGCCCTGCGAGAATATCGTTGTCTGTTCTGTAAAATCTGAAGTCGCAACATGAATCCTTGTGCGACGATTTATTAATTCCTTTGCTAATTTTTCAATTCGTTCATCAGCTGTCTCATTTTCACGAGTATAAATTACATCGACTTGATGCTTTGTTAATTTTTTTTCAATTCCTTTCACAAGGTGCGCATCAAAGACAATGATTACTCGAAAGCCCGTATACGCTTTATACTCTGCCATTTTGTCGATAAGTATTTCGCGTGCGGAAGCTAGATCGGTATCTTTTTTCGCCCTAAGCTCAGGCCATGCCCCAATCACGTTGTAGCCATCCACAAGCAGTATGTCCATAACGTTTACTCTCCTAAGGAGTGACGTTTACGGAACACTTCGTACATTAACAAGCCTGCTGCGACAGACGCATTTAACGATGTGACCTTTCCGACCATAGGCAAAGATACTAAGAAGTCACATTTTTCTTTTACAAGGCGACTCATACCTTTACCTTCACTACCTATAACTAAGCCAATCGCCATAGCTCCATCAAGATTTCGATAGTCGTCACGTCCTGACGCATCTGTCCCAACAATCCATAACCCTAGATCCTTTAACTCATCAAGGGTGCGGGACAAATTCGTTACTCTTGCTACTGGAACATATTCAATTGCCCCTGTTGATGCTTTCGCTACAGTAGATGTAAGACCTACTGATCTACGCTTAGGAATAATTATCCCATGTGCACCAACAGCATCACACGTTCTTAATATAGAGCCTAAATTGTGAGGATCCTCAAGTTCATCTAATATAATAACAAAAGGCTGCTCTTCTCTTGATTTAGCGAGTTGTATAATATCATCGAGTTCAGCATATTGATAAGCTGCTACTTGAGCAACAACCCCTTGATGCGTTCCCTCAACCATTTGATCAATTTTTTTTCGAGGTACGTATTGTAACAGAACGCCCGCTTGTTTAGATAGCTGAATAATTGGCTGCATTCCTGCTTTTTGCGCTCCTTCAGCAATCCAAACTTTATGTACAGGACGCTCCGATTTCAACGCCTCAAGTACAGCATTCTTCCCCATTATAAATTCCTGTTCATGAGCCATATGTTACCCCTCCTTTCTTCCTTCAATAATCTGCACAGATTTTATCATTAATTCCTCTAACCTATCCGTCTGTTTAATTAAATAAAGATAGCCTATCAAAGATTCAAAGCCTGTTGCAACCTTATACGTTACTACATCAGTATTTTTCGGTGTAGTATGACTTTTAGCATTACGTCCACGACGAACTACAGCTTCTTCCTCATCTGATAATATAGTTTGCTCTAGCATCTCTCGTATAATAAACGCTTGTGCTTTAGCAGACACATATTGCTTTGCTTTTTGATGTAACTGTTGAGGTTTAACCGCCCCAGTTTCAAGGAGATGATGCCGTATGAAAACTTCATAGACGGCATCCCCCATATAAGCTAAAGCTAAAGCATTGAGCATCTTTGTATCTATTTTTGACATAACTACCCCCGCTTCCATCTAGTACCTTGAGGCGTATCCTCAAGAATTATATTGCGGGCCTTTAACTCATCCCGAATTTCATCAGAAAGAGCAAAGTCACGATTTTTCCGTGCCTCATTCCTCTTTTCAATTAGTGCTTCTATATCCTCATCGAGGAGCTCTTCTGTATCTATTTCAATACCAAGAACAATTAGTAATGCTTCAAACTGATCAAGAAATGCTTCAATTATCTGTTCAGATGTGTTTTGCTCTTGTAAATACAAATTTGCTTGTTTTGCAAAATCAAATAAAACAGATATTGCATTCGCTGTATTAAAGTCATCATCCATTTCGCGAATAAAGGTGTCACGAAGATCGTGAATAACTTTTAGCCATTGTTCATCATCATGTGTTAAGTTTGCACAACTTCCTAGGCGGTGTTTTAAATTTTGATACGCTGTTTGAATACGTTCAAAGCCATTTTGTGAACTATCTAAAAGCTCAGTATTATAATTAATAGGATGACGATAATGAACACTTAACATGAAGAAGCGAAGTACCCGTGGGTCATATTGCTTGATTACATCATGGGCAAGAACGAAATTGCCCAAGGACTTAGACATTTTTTCATTATCAATATTTAAGTAACCATTATGCATCCAGTAGTTGGCGAACGGCCTCCCTGTTAATGCTTCAGATTGAGCAATTTCATTTTCATGATGCGGGAATGTTAAATCCTGTCCGCCAGCATGAATGTCAATTGTATCCCCTAAATATTTACGTGCCATAGCAGAGCATTCGATATGCCAGCCTGGACGTCCATTCCCCCAAGGGCTTTCCCAATAGATTTCTCCTTCTTTGGCTGCCTTCCATAAAGCAAAATCTAAAGCATCTTGCTTTTTCTCACCAACGTCAATACGCGCACCCACTTTTAATTCGTCAATCGACTGATGAGATAGTTTACCATATGATTCAAAATGGCGAGTTTTATAATACACATCGCCTCCCGACTCATATGCAAATCCTTTCTCAATTAGCGTCTGAATAAAGCTAACTATGATATCCATGTGCTCCATAACCCGTGGATGTACATCAGCTTTCCGGCATCCTAGTGCAGATGTATCTTCATAATAAGCTTCAATAAATCGATCTGCTACCTGAGGGACTGTCTCACCCAGCTCATTTGCAGCACGTATTAGCTTATCATCCACATCTGTAAAATTAGAAACGTATTGTACATCATACCCTCTATACTCAAGATAATTACGTACTGTATCAAATACGATTGCAGCACGCGCATTACCGATATGAATATAATTGTAAACTGTTGGACCACAGACATACATTTTTACTTTACCCTCTTCTATCGGGATAAATGGCTCTTTTTTTCTAGTTAACGTATTATAAATTTGAATTGTCATCTGTACTACCTCCTTTTAAAGCTTCAAGCTCACTTCTTAGCATTTGAATCTCTTCATCCATCGCTTTTAACCGATCTCCTACAGGATTAGGTAAATCACCATGATTGAGATTTTTTATTTTCACTCCATTTTGAATGACGACTTGGCCA
Organism: Bacillus sp. HMF5848; assembly: GCF_003944835.1. Lineage (GTDB taxonomy): Bacteria > Bacillota > Bacilli > Bacillales > HMF5848 > HMF5848. The sequence goes on along the minus strand of NZ_RWIV01000001.1, from coordinate 116,786 downwards.
GGTATTCCTACAACAGTTGAGTTTTCAGGGACATCCTTTAAAACCACAGAGCCTGCACCGATCTTTGAATTTGCCCCAACTGTGATGGAGCCAAGGACTTTTGCGCCGCTAGCAATTAACACATTGTCTTTAATTGTTGGGTGACGTTTGCCTTTTTCTTTGCCCGTACCACCTAATGTAACACCTTGATATATAGTTACATTATCACCAATTTCACACGTTTCACCTATCACAATACCCATACCATGGTCAATAAAAAAACGACGACCTATTTGTGCACCTGGGTGAATCTCTATCCCGGTAAAAAAGCGACTAACCTGCGATATAAGGCGTGCAACAAAAAATAATTTATGTTTATAAAACCAATGTGCCATACGGTGAGACCACAGTGCATGTAATCCTGAGTATGTCAACATAACCTCAAAATAGCTTCTTGCAGCTGGATCTTGCTCAAAAATAACCTCAATATCTTCCTTAAGTTTTTTTAGCAATGATGTCCCCCCTTTTAATAAAAAGCACTGAATTAGGTAGCTTAGTGAAGAAAAGCGCAAGGCGCCCGCCTAACGGCAACAAGCACAAGACGAGCGTATCGGAAACCCCGACTTCCAGAGGCGATTGCCCTTATGTCCAAGGAAAAATTGATTTGTATTTTCCCCTTGAGCTGTTGGCGCCTGAAGCTAGACACTGATCTAGGTTAAAAATTTTTACTTTCTTAACGTTAAAAACACCTGTCTCATAGAACTGATCACAATGACTATATAGACTCTCTAGACAACAGTATCTTTGTGTAACACTTATATCTTTCTTTTCCAAGATACAAAAAAAGCGCCTCTACGTGCCATGCACACAGAGACGCTTTCATTCGCGCGGTTCCACTCTGTTTGGACAAAGAAAAGCAAAGCGAGCTTGAAAAGCTTGTTGTCCCAACTTAATTTGATAACGGGAAATCCCGCTTTTGCTTACTAGTAATCCTCGTTCAGCAAAAGACTCAGAGGGGCATTTCAAAAAGGTGTGCTTAAACCACTTTCAGCCTGTGGTGGTTTTCTCTAAAAAAGCTATCCCTTTTTTACTCGTCCTCTTCAACGTTCGTATATATAACATACTATATTACATTTTAAGCAATTTGTTAACTAAGCAATTTGCTCATTCGATTAATAACATTTTCCTTACCTAATAATGCAATAGATTTCATAAGGTCTGGTCCATGCATTTGCCCAGTTGCCGCTATTCGTATTGGCATGAATAGATTTTTGCCCTTTTGGCCCGTTTGCTTTTGTACGTTCTTTACCGCTGCTTTTATATTATCCGCTTCGAAGCTCTCAAGACTTTCTAATTCTTTTATAAGTGCTTCTAAGATAACTGGAACTTGCTCGCCTTCAATAACCTCTTTTGACTCTTCGTCAAAAGATAACTCATCTTTAAAGAAAACATCAGACAATTCCACTATTTCAGCTGCAAAACTCATTTTTTCTTGGTACAACTCAATTAGTTCGCGGGCCCATTGTTCCGTTTTCCCTTCAAGAAGCCCAGCTCTTTCTAAATGAGGCATAGTGAGTTCAATTAGTCTATCAAGATCACAGCTTTTCACATACTGATTGTTCATCCAAGTTAGCTTTTGGCGATCAAAAACAGCTGGAGATTTAGAAAGTCGTTTCACATCAAAAATTGATACGAATTCATCTTTTGTAAAAATTTCTTGTTCTCCACCAGGTGACCAGCCTAGAAGCGCAATAAAATTGAATAATGCCTCCGGTAAGTACCCTAGCTCTTCGTATTGCTCAATAAACTGAATAATTGTTTCGTCACGCTTTGAAAGCTTTTTCTTATCTTCGTTTACAATAAGAGTCATATGACCAAACTGTGGCGCATCCCAACCTAGCGCTTCATAAATCATAAGCTGCTTCGGTGTATTTGAAATGTGATCATCCCCACGTAAAACGTGTGATATTTTCATTAAATGATCATCCACTGCCACAGCAAAGTTATATGTCGGCATGCCATCTTTTTTTACAATAACCCAATCACCGATTCCGTCTGATTCAAAAGAAACATCACCTTTGACAAGGTCATTAAAACTATATATTCTTCCTGCTGGCACTTTAAAACGAATACTTGCTTGACGACCTTCTGCTTGCTTAGCTTCTTGTTCGGACACAGTTAGGCTACAACACTTTTTAGAATAAGCTGGTGTTTGACCTTTAGCCAGTTGTTCCTCACGTTCTTTTTCAAGTTCCTCTTCCGTACAATAACACTTATACGCTAAGCCTTTTTCTAGTAGCTCTTCATAGTATTGTTTGTAGATAGGTAGTCGCTCGGATTGACGATACGGGCCATATTCTCCACCTACATCAACACTTTCATCCCATTCCATGCCTAACCATTTCAAGTATTTTAATTGACTCTCTTCGCCGCCTTCGATATTTCGCTTTTGATCTGTATCTTCAATACGAATAACAAAAGTGCCGTTTTGGCTGCGAGCAAATAAGTAGTTAAATAATGCTGTGCGCGCATTTCCTATATGTAAATGCCCAGTTGGACTTGGGGCATATCTTACACGAATCTCATTTGACATAGTTGTCCCTCCATACGTTAAGTAACAATCTATATTGTACATGAAACAGCTTTTGTTCGCTATTGTTTCATTAGCAATACAGTTGCTTGTGATGCAATCCCTTCTTCACGGCCCGTAAACCCTAATTTTTCTGTCGTAGTTGCCTTCACATTTACTTGTTCAGTAGAGGCCTCAAGAATATTAGCAATCACTTCGCGCATTTCCTCTATATATGGTGCCATTTTAGGCTTTTGAGCAATAATAACACAATCAATATTACCTAAAGTATACCCTTTTTTCTTTACAATCTGCCAAACATGTGTAAGTAACTCCTTTGAGTCGGCATCTTTATAAGCCGCATCCGTATCTGGGAAATGCTTCCCTATATCACCTTCTGCGATGGCTCCTAAACAAGCGTCAGCAATAGTATGTAATAGAACATCTGCATCAGAATGTCCTAACAGTCCTTTTTCATGAGGAATTGTTATGCCACCTATTATTAGTGGTCTACCTTCTACCAATTGATGAACATCGTAGCCTTGCCCAATTCTAAACATAGTATCCTCTCCTTATAACACATCCGACCTTTTTCACTCTCTACTACCACTCTGCTAAGATGGCATTGGCATAGAGCATATCCTCAGGTGTAGTGAGCTTAATATTTCTATAATCACCTTCTACTATTTTAACTGCCTGTCCCAGCTTTTCAACTAGACTAGCATCATCTGTACCTACATAATTTGTATCCTCAGCTTGTTGATGTGCTGAAAAAAGCAATGGCATGTGAAAAGCTTGTGGCGTCTGAATAGCCCACAAGCTTGATCTTTCCAATGTTTCGATCACAGCATGATCTTTGACTCGTTTAATAGTATCCTTTACTGGAACAGCAACAGTGGCAGCTCCATTTCGCTCCGCTACTTGAACTAGATTGTTTAGCATTGACTGTGTAACGAAGGGTCGCGCACCATCATGTACAAGAACCAATGTGCTATTTGTTATGTCCTGCAATGCTTTTAAACCATTCCACACACTGTTCTGCCGCTCTTTCCCCCCAGATACTATAGCCTTTACTTTAGTAATATTATATTCGATGATTAAATCTTGAATTTGCTGTTTTTCAGCTTTATTACAAACAATAATGACTCCTGCACAGTTATCGGCTTTTTCAAAAATTGATAAAGTATGAATAATAACAGGCTTGTCATTCAGTAAAATAAATTGCTTGTTTTTCCCAGCCTTCATGCGTGTTCCTTGCCCCGCTGCTGGTATAATTACATGATACTCCATCGTTACGCTCCTAAAATTGCTTTACATAGAATATTATAAAGCCTTTTCCAATAGTTTTGGCTTTGCAAAAATCATGCGTCCTGCAGATGTTTGTAGAACACTTGTCACTAACACATCAATTCTTTTTCCAATATAATCTCGACCATCTTCTACTACAATCATCGTACCATCATCTAGATAAGCAATTCCTTGATTATGCTCTTTACCATCTTTAATAACTTGTACATTCATTTCTTCTCCAGGTAAGACAACAGGCTTAACCGCATTGGCTAAATCATTAATATTTAAAACGCCCACTCCCTGAAGCTCACATACTTTATTTAAATTAAAGTCATTAGTTACAACAGCACCTTGTAATAGCTTAGCAAGTTTTACAAGCTTGCTATCTACTTCTTGAATGTCTTCAAAATCACCTTCATATATTTCAACATTCACAGCTAGTTCTTTTTGAATTCGATTTAAAATATCTAACCCGCGTCGCCCTCGATTTCGCTTTAGTACATCAGATGAGTCAGCAATATGCTGAAGTTCTTCTAATACAAATTGAGGAATAACAATCGTACCATCTAAAAAGCCGGTTTGGCATATATCCGCAATGCGACCATCAATAATCACACTCGTATCTAGTATTTTCATCGTTCTATCGATGCGGTCTTCATCATTACCTCGTTTTTTGGAAGACTTATTAGCAGGTGTAAAAAGCTGAAGTAATTCATCTCGCTTTTTGAAGCCTACTTGAAACCCTAAATACCCTAATAATACCGTTAATGCTAAAGGAACTACTGTATTGAGTACTTGGAACGGAATACTTCTTAATGGGATTACAAACAAATATGCGACTATTAATCCTAACACTAAACCTAAGCTTCCAAATATAACGTCTGTAACTGGTGCCTTAATTAATATCTCCTCAAGCCAATGAACGAAATTCACGACATAATCAACAAGCCAAAATGTAATAACAAAAAATATAATAGCTCCTAAGACTGCTGATGTATAGGGATTATCAATGAAAGCATACTGATCAAAGTTTAAAATTCTCATTAGATCAGGTATGAAAAATATCCCTAACATCGTACCAACAATTAAGAAAAACAACTGAACAATCCTTTTTAACAAATATGGTCACCTCCTTTTAGTCAGTATGTTACATTTTTTTGCAATTGAAACATCATTTTTATGAAAATCATTTGAATTTATTTACATAAACTCAGCGTATCACCAAGCCACATAACAGTCAACGAAACAAACTCCCTATATTTTTTACAATCTTCTATCGATAGATAGCTGTTGATGAATTCTTTTTAGTCCTTCTTGTATCTTTCGAGCTCGTATTTCTCCAATACCTTCAACTTCATCTAATTCATTTACGGATGCGTCTACAATATGTTTCAAATTTTTAAATGACTGAACTAAATTCTCGATAATGATCGTTGGAAGCCTTGGGATTTTATGGAGAACTCGGTAACCTCTTGGAAATATACTATCCTCCACATCCGTATGAATAGGATACCCTAGCAATCTCATGAGTATATTATCATTTAGTAAATCATTGTTTGATAACTCTTGTAATTGTGCCATTTGAGTCATCACATCAATATCATCACTACTACAATAGTCTTTAATAAGTAAGGCTGCTTCTTTTTCTACATCGTGTAACAGTTCATCCATCTGAAGGCAAATCAAACGTCCTTCCGTTCCAAGTTCATTTACGTATCCTTCTATTTCATTTTTAATCCGAAGAACCATTTCAATTCGATGCAATACTTGTAATACTTCTGTGTATGTGACAAGATTCTCGAACTCAAGAGCTCCTAAAGTTACAAATGACTGGTCTAGCACCAGCTTATATTTGTCTAATGTTTGCAGAGCTTGGTTTGCTTTTGTTAAAATAACTCCCATCTCACGTAGAGCATAGCGAAACTCGTTTTTATATACCGTTATAACGTTACGTCTTTGTGAGATAGCTATGACGAGTTTATTTGTTTGCTTAGCAGTTCGTTCTGCTGTTCTGTGGCGCATCCCTGTTTCCGTGGATAAGATAGAGGGGTCTGGAACTAACTGAGCATTTGCATATAAAATTTTCGTCCCTTGGTCATTTAGAATTATGGCACCATCCATTTTTGCAAGCTCATAGAGGGATGCGGGGGTAAAGTGACAGTTTATATAAAACCCTCCGTCAACAATAGCCTTCACCTTATCGTTATATCCTACAACAATTAATCCACCTGTCTTGGCACGTAGTACATTATCAATACCCGCTCGAATTTGTGAACCTGGTGAAATAAATTGTAAAATATCACGAAGCTCTTTATCATTCACCATTAATTCAGTCATCATTAGCCTCCTAAAGCATATTGGAGGGCTTCCGGTACAGTATCGACACCTATAACTTCTATGCCTGCAGGTACCTCCCAGCCTCCTAAATTCTTTTTCGGCAAAATAACTCTTTTAAAACCGAGCTTTTTTGCCTCAATCACACGCTGCTCTATACGAGAGACCCGGCGAATCTCACCTGTTAATCCTACCTCACCTACAATAACATCCGTTGGGTTCGTAGGCTTATCACGGAAGCTTGAGGCAATACTAACAACAATGGATAAATCGATAGCCGGTTCATCAATTCTTACACCACCAGCTACTTTTAAATATGCATCATGATTCTGTAACAGCATACCTACACGTTTTTCTAAGACAGCCATTAATAAAGATACCCGATTATGGTCTATTCCTGTTGCCATTCGCTTTGGATTACCAAAACTACTAGGGGAAATAAGTGCTTGAATTTCAACAAGTACAGGTCTTGTACCCTCCATTGATGCCACGACTGTTGATCCAGATGCACCTTGCGACCTCTCTTCAAGGAAAATTTCTGACGGATTTGTTACTTCCTCCAAACCTGATTCTTTCATTTCAAAAATACCAAGCTCATTCGTAGAACCAAAACGATTTTTTACAGCACGTAAAATACGATACGTATGATGTCGTTCTCCTTCAAAGTACAGGACAGTATCAACCATATGCTCAAGTATACGTGGTCCGGCAATCGCACCTTCCTTCGTAACGTGCCCTACGATAAAAACAGCAATTCCCCTAGTTTTTGCTATTTGCATTAATTCAGCCGTACATTCCCTAACTTGTGAGACACTGCCTGGTGCACTTGTGACTTCAGGATGATAAATAGTTTGGATTGAATCGATAATCACAAAAGAGGGTTTGGTTTCGTCAATCCAATCTTTAATATTCCCTAAATCCGTTTCTGCTAAAACATATAAATGTGGGGTAATAACACCTAAGCGTTCCGCACGCATTTTTGTTTGCTTAATAGATTCTTCTCCAGATATATACAAGACCTTTTGCTGATCACCTCTTGCTAATTGAGCAGAAACTTGCAATAGCAATGTAGATTTACCAATTCCAGGGTCCCCTCCAATTAGCGTTAAAGATCCTCGAACTATTCCACCGCCAAGTACACGGTTAAACTCTGCTAATTGTGTTAAAAATCTTGGTTCTTCTGATGTTTCTATAGATGGTAATGCTTCAGGTTTTGATTTAACATCATGTGCAGTATGCAAAAAGGCTCCTCTTTTCCCTTGACTAGCAGGTTCCCTTTCTTCTGTCATTGAGTTCCAACTGCCACATCCTGGGCATTTCCCCATCCATTTTGCTGATTCATATCCACACGATTGGCAGATGAATTTTGTTTTACGCTTTGCCATATCAAAATAGTCCTTTCTGTATGTATATTGATTATTTTAGGACATCATGCCTATTAAGCTTGGCCTGTTTTTATTTCTAACACACCATATCTCCATACTAAAATAATAGCGAGTCTTTATTATATAGATAATAGGGTACGCATAGTCACGCGTACCCTAAAAAATTATTATTGTTTGATTTTTTCTGCTGGCTTTACGACAAACTCTCCATCGACTATGTCCATATGCACTTGCTGACCTTTTTCTATCGTACCTTTTAAAAGTTCCTCAGATAAGCGGTCTTCTACGTGTTTTTGAATAGCACGACGTAACGGTCTCGCTCCATACTCAGGGTCATATCCCTCTTCAGCTAATTTTTCTTTTGCTGTGTCTGATAAGACTAAATCAATATGATGCTCTTTTAAACGCTTAGTTAGATGATCTAACAGTAAAGTTATAATGTCTTTAAGATGCTTTTTCTCTAACGAGTGGAATACAATCATCTCATCTATACGATTAAGGAATTCAGGCCGGAATGCTTTTTTCAATTCATCGAGAACTTTCTTTTTCATATCTTTGTAATCTTGATCTTCGTCTTGTACATTAAAACCAACATATTTATTACGCTTCAAGGTCGATGCGCCTACGTTAGATGTCATAATAAGGATTGTGTTACGGAAATCAACCGTTCTTCCTTTTGAATCCGTTAGACGACCATCTTCAAGTACTTGTAGTAAAATATTAAACACATCAGGATGTGCCTTCTCAATCTCATCTAGCAACACAACAGAGTAAGGTTTACGACGAACCTTTTCTGTTAGCTGTCCACCTTCCTCATATCCTACATAACCAGGAGGCGAACCAACTAGGCGCGATGTTGAATGTTTCTCCATATATTCCGACATATCTATGCGGATCATGGCATCTTCGTCTCCAAAAATAGATTCAGCCAAAGCCCTTGCTAATTCTGTTTTACCTACACCGGTTGGACCTAGGAATATAAATGAGCCGATTGGACGTTTAGGGTCTTTTAAGCCTGCACGTGCACGGCGAACAGCCTTCGCAACAGCTTTAACAGCTTCTTCTTGACCAATTACACGTGAATGAAGAATAGATTCCATGTTAAGTAGCTTTGCTGTTTCTGTTTCAGCTAATTTTGATACAGGAATCCCCGTCCAGCTTGATACAACACGTGCAATGTCTTCTACTGTTACTTCTGAGTTTTCTTTTCCTTGTTTTTCTTTCCAAGTGTTTTTTGTTTCCTCTAATTGCTCACGTAGCTTCTGCTCCATATCACGAAGACTTGCTGCTTTTTCAAACTCTTGACTTTGAACAGCGGCATCCTTTTCTTTACGTACTTCCTCAAGTTTTTGTTCTAATTCTTTTAAGTTAGGTGGTGTTGTGTAAGAACGAAGTCTAACCTTTGACCCTGCCTCATCAATTAAATCGATTGCTTTATCCGGTAAAAACCTGTCTGAGATGTATCGGTCAGATAACTTAACAGCAGCATCAATCGCTTCATCTGTAATAGAAACACGGTGATGAGCCTCGTATCGATCACGCAATCCTTTCAGAATTTGCACTGATTCTTCCATATTTGGCTCATCCACTTGGATAGGTTGGAAACGTCTCTCAAGGGCTGCATCCTTCTCAATATACTTACGATATTCATCTAAAGTTGTAGCACCAATACACTGTAGTTCACCACGTGCAAGAGATGGCTTTAATATATTTGATGCGTCGATAGCACCCTCTGCCCCACCTGCTCCAATCAGTGTGTGCAATTCATCAATAAACAGTATAATGTTACCTGCTTGTCGGATTTCATCCATTACCTTTTTCAGACGGTCCTCAAACTCACCGCGATATTTTGTACCTGCTACAACCGTCCCCATATCTAAAGTCATCACACGCTTATCTCGCAAAGTTTCAGGTACTTCATTATTAACAATTTGTTGAGCTAAGCCTTCAGCAATTGCTGTTTTCCCGACTCCAGGCTCCCCAATTAGAACAGGGTTATTTTTTGTTCGTCTAGAAAGTACTTCAATGACACGTTGAATCTCTTTACTACGCCCAATAACAGGGTCTAAAGAACCTTCCCTCGCGATAGCTGTTAAATCACGTGCCAAACTATCTAAAGTAGGTGTGTTTGCAGCTGCCTGAGAGCCACCTTGATGATTCACACCAGACTCATTGCTACCTAAAAGCTGTAACACCTGTTGACGGGCTTTGTTTAGACTGACTCCCAAATTATTTAAAACACGAGCGGCAACCCCTTCACCCTCGCGAATTAAGCCTAATAAAATATGCTCAGTTCCTACATAAGAGTGTCCAAGCTTTCTCGCCTCATCCATTGATAGCTCAATAACCTTTTTAGCTCTCGGAGTATAATGGATTGTTTGTGTTTTTTCATGACCACGACCGATTAGCGCTTCAACCTCTTCTTGAATTTTGTCAATGCCAAGGCCTAATGCTGCTAAAGCTTTAGCAGCAATACCCTCACCTTCACGAGTTAATCCTAGCAAAATATGTTCAGTACCAATATTATTATGACCTAATCTAACAGCCTCTTCTTGAGCAAGGGCTAACACCTTTTGTGCGCGCTCTGTAAAGCGTCCAAACATCATAACGTGAACCTCCCTGACCTATTTTATTTATGTTCCTCTAGCTTAAATCTCTCTCGTATGAGGGTTGCCCGCCTTATGTCCCTATCGTGCGGTTTGAGTGGACCTCCTGCATACTGCTGTAAAAATCCTGGCTGCGTTAAAATCATTAGTTCATTTAGAATATTTCGTGATATGTCTTTAATAAAGCCTAAATCAATACCGAGTCGAACATCTGACAAACATTGCGCAGCTTCCTTAGTCTCTATGATACGACTGTGCGCTAATGTACCATAAGAACGAAACACTCTGTCTTCTAATTGTATGCCAGACGTCTTAACTAATGCTTCTCTTGCTTGGCGTTCTTGTGAAATTAGCTGTGTAACAACACTTTCTAGATCGCCTACAATATCTTCCTCTGATTTTCCTAAAGTGATTTGGTTTGATATTTGAAAAATATTACCAAGTGCTTCACTACCCTCACCATAAATACCACGAACAACTAAACCAAGTTGATTAATGGCTGGCACAATACGATTCAATTGTTGGGTCAATACCAAGGCTGGTAAATGCATCATAACAGACGCTCGAAGCCCCGTACCAACATTTGTAGGACAGCTAGTTAAATATCCTCTTTCCTCATCAAATGCGAAATCGACTTTTGCTTCTATAGAATTATCTAACTGGTTAGCAGCGTATAGTGCTTCAGTTAGTTGGTACCCTGGGAATAAGCACTGAATTCGTATATGGTCTTCTTCATTAATCATAATACTAACTTCTTCATTTTCAGATAGTATGCAAGCACCGAAAGCTGCATCTTCAGCAAGTGTAGGACTAATTAAATGCTTTTCTACCAATACACGCTTTTCAATTGTTTGTAAATCATCCATCTTTAGCAATTCAAAACTACCGAAATGCTCAGGAAACGGTTTTGTATTTAATATTGCATGAAAATTTTCAACAATATCCCGGGCTTCTTCGTGAGAGAAGACAGTAGGAAATAGATAGCTTTTTAAGTTACGAGCAAGACGTATGCGACTACTTAATACAATGTCTGAATCAGGACCTTCCTGACTCATCCATGAACTTACCGCTTTATTCATAAAACGTTCAAGGGACATAATTATATATCCTCCCCTCTATTAGTTTTCAGACGCCTTTCAATAGTACGTATTTTATCGCGAACCTCTGCTGCTAGCTCGAACTCTTCTCGCTGTATATGATTTTGTAAGCTTTGTTTCAAATTATCTAGCTCTTTACGTAAATGAAGTGTACCACCTATGCGAGTTGGTATTTTACCTCCGTGATATGTATTCCCACTATGAAGGCGCCTCAAAATAGGTGAAAGCTGTTCACTAAACGTACTGTAGCACTGCGAACAACCAAAGCGACCAACCTTTTTAAACTGCTGAAAAGTCATTTTACACCGATCACATTGAAGTACTTCTTTTGATTCAAACGCATTATGTTGCGTTTGATTGTCTGAAACTGGTGGTTCCATGTTAAGTAAACCTGCTAATAAATTATGGATTGAGAAATCGGCACTACCAGGAAACATAAACATGTCTCCCTTGTCATGTGCACACTGCTCGCATAGATGAACTTCTGTCTTTTCACCATTTACAATTTTGGTAAAATGAAGTGTTG
>NZ_RWIV01000001.1:15000-100000 GCF_003944835.1 Bacillus sp. HMF5848 | reverse complement strand
CCCGGGAACGTATTCACCGCGGCATGCTGATCCGCGATTACTAGCGATTCCAGCTTCATGTAGGCGAGTTGCAGCCTACAATCCGAACTGAGAATGGTTTTATGGGATTCGCTCAACCTCGCGGTTTTGCAGCCCTTTGTACCATCCATTGTAGCACGTGTGTAGCCCAGGTCATAAGGGGCATGATGATTTGACGTCATCCCCACCTTCCTCCGGTTTGTCACCGGCAGTCACCTTAGAGTGCCCAACTAAATGCTGGCAACTAAGATCAAGGGTTGCGCTCGTTGCGGGACTTAACCCAACATCTCACGACACGAGCTGACGACAACCATGCACCACCTGTCACCTATGTCCCCGAAGGGAAAACCCTATCTCTAGGGCGGGCATAGGGATGTCAAGACCTGGTAAGGTTCTTCGCGTTGCTTCGAATTAAACCACATGCTCCACCGCTTGTGCGGGCCCCCGTCAATTCCTTTGAGTTTCAGTCTTGCGACCGTACTCCCCAGGCGGAGTGCTTAATGCGTTTGCTGCAGCACTGAAGGGCGGAAACCCTCCAACACTTAGCACTCATCGTTTACGGCGTGGACTACCAGGGTATCTAATCCTGTTCGCTCCCCACGCTTTCGCGCCTCAGCGTCAGTTACAGACCAGAGAGTCGCCTTCGCCACTGGTGTTCCTCCACATATCTACGCATTTCACCGCTACACGTGGAATTCCACTCTCCTCTTCTGCACTCAAGTCCTCCAGTTTCCAATGACCCTCCACGGTTGAGCCGTGGGCTTTCACATCAGACTTAAAGGACCGCCTGCGCGCGCTTTACGCCCAATAATTCCGGACAACGCTTGCCACCTACGTATTACCGCGGCTGCTGGCACGTAGTTAGCCGTGGCTTTCTCGTTAGGTACCGTCAAGGTACCGCCCTATTCGAACGGTACTTGTTCTTCCCTAACAACAGAGTTTTACGATCCGAAAACCTTCTTCACTCACGCGGCGTTGCTCCATCAGACTTTCGTCCATTGTGGAAGATTCCCTACTGCTGCCTCCCGTAGGAGTCTGGGCCGTGTCTCAGTCCCAGTGTGGCCGATCACCCTCTCAGGTCGGCTACGCATCGTCGCCTTGGTGAGCCATTACCTCACCAACTAGCTAATGCGCCGCGGGCCCATCTATAAGTGATAGCTAAAAGCCATCTTTCAATTTATCTTCAGGCAAAGATAAATATTATCCGGTATTAGCTCCGGTTTCCCGAAGTTATCCCAGTCTCATAGGCAGGTTGCCCACGTGTTACTCACCCGTCCGCCGCTAACCACCGAAGTGGTTCGCTCGACTTGCATGTATTAGGCACGCCGCCAGCGTTCGTCCTGAGCCAGGATCAAACTCTCCGAAAAGAAGTTTGACTTGCTCAAATTTACATCTGGCAATTCTTTTTGCGACTTAAAGTCGCTTGTTTTGTTTCTATAATAGAAACGTTTTAGCGCTTGGTTTTGTTTAGTTTTCAAAGAGCATTTTTTCTTTTGTCGCTAACAGCAACTTAATTATCATACCATCTCCGCTATTCTTCGTCAACAACTTTTTTAAAATCTTTTTTAGTCGTTTTTAAAGTTGTCTAGCAGCGACGTTTATTAATATATCATGTTCTATAAAAGAACACAAGTGTTTTTATCATAAAAATAGTGAAAAACCCAATAAAGCTACATCAATTGTATTTCAATATCTTAGACTTAACTAATCTAAAACAACAAAAGGTGCAGCACGAAGGCCACACCTTTATTATATACCGATTATTACTTATCTATTTCTCATCTGCGGAAATAATAACACATCGCGGATTGAAGGCGCATTAGTTAACAGCATAACAAGGCGGTCAATCCCTATTCCCAATCCACCTGTTGGTGGCATACCATATTCAAGTGATTCAATGAAATCCTCATCCATCTCGTGTGCTTCATCATTGCCTTGCTCCTTCTCACGAAGCTGAGCTTCAAATCGTTCTCTTTGATCAATTGGATCATTTAGCTCAGTAAAGGCGTTAGCATGCTCACGACCTACAATAAATAACTCAAATCGATCAGTGAATCTTGAGTCCTCTGGATTTTTCTTTGCAAGTGGTGATATTTCAACAGGATGTCCGAAAATAAATGTTGGTTGAATTAATTTTTCCTCAACTTTTTGTTCAAAGAACTCATTTACAATATGACCAAATTCCATATGCTCTGTAATATCCACACCATGTTCTTTAGCAAGAGCCCGCGCCTCTTCAACTGTCATATGAGGCCAGAAATCTACGCCTGTATGCTCTTTAACAGCATCTACCATATGAAGACGCGTCCACTGTGGTTCTAAATTAACCTCATATTCCCCATATTGTACAGTTGTTGATCCGTGTACCTCACGGGCAATATGTGCCACTAGATTTTCTGTTAATGCCATAATGTCATTGTAATCTGCATACGCTTCATATAATTCAAGCATTGTGAATTCAGGGTTATGGCGAGTTGAAACACCTTCGTTTCGGAATACTCGGCCAATTTCATATACCTTTTCAAGCCCACCAACAATTAAACGTTTTAAATGCAATTCAATTGCGATACGCATGAATAAAGGGATATCTAACGCATTGTGGTGTGTAACAAATGGGCGAGCAGATGCACCACCTGCAATAGAATGCATCATCGGTGTTTCCACTTCAAGATAGCCATTATCATCTAAATAACGACGCATAGATTGAATGATACGACTTCTTGTAATAAATGTTTCTTTGCTCTCATGATTCATTATTAAATCCAGATAACGTTGACGATAACGTTGTTCAATATCTTTTAAGCCATGAAACTTTTCAGGAAGCGGACGAAGTGATTTTGTTAATAGTACAAAGTCGTTTACCTTAATAGATAGTTCGCCAACCTTTGTTTTAAAGACAGTCCCACTAATCCCAACAATATCACCAATATCTGCTGTGTCGAACATCTTATATTGTTCTTCACCAACTGCGTCTTGGCGCACATATATTTGAACTTGGCCACTTAAATCTTGAATATGAGCGAATCCGGCCTTCCCTTTACCTCGCTTCGTCATGATACGACCAGCTAACGTAGTTTGAACAGATTGTTGTTCTAACTCTTCCTTTTCCACATTTTCATATAAACTTTTCAGCTCTTCAGCTTTATGTGTGCGGTCGAATTTTTTTCCGAACGGATCTACTCCGGCTTCTTGTAGCTTATGTAACTTTTCTCTCCTAACACGCATGAGGTCATTTAACTCTTCATGACTCATTTCATCAACTCCAGACTCCAACATTATTTATTATTAGAAAGTTTTATTATAAACATCGTGCTCCATAAGGGACATTTTCAAAAGGAAATGTTTAACTAATACTATAGCATTATAGCCCATATAATTGTTTTTTAAAAAATAATAGAAAACTGCCAGCTTACACTGGCAGTCGAAGTTTCATTCACGCGTATTATAGGCTAACAAGCGATAATTGTCAAACACTTGTTGTTTTTGTAATAGCTGTTAAATTAAACAGCGTGTGCTTCATCCACTTCTTTTTCTTCAACAAAATCTGTTAAAAGACTAACAAGCTCTGTTTGTGTTTCACAGCTATTAATCCCATTTCGCACATTAGCATTACCTTGTATACCTTTTAAATACCATGCTGCATGTTTTCGCATTTCTCTAACTGCCACACGTTCACCCTTCAACTCCACTAATCTTTCAAAGTGAAGTAGGCAAACATCAATCTTCTCTCTTGCGGATGGCTCTTCCATTAATTCGCCAGTTTCAAGATATTTGACTGTACGATAAATCATCCAAGGGTTTCCGAGTGCGGCGCGCCCAATCATAACCCCATCGCAGCCTGTTTCTTCAAGCATACGCTTTGCATCTTGAGGTGTATTAACATCACCGTTACCGATGACAGGAATATTTACTGACTCTTTAACTTGTTTAATTATATCCCAATTAGCAGTTCCCTCGTACATTTGTACTCTCGTGCGCCCATGTAGTGAAACAGCCTTTCCACCCGCACGCTCTATCGCTTGAGCATTTTGAATCGCGTAGATGTGGTTTTCATCCCAACCCATACGCATTTTAACAGTGACCGGTTTGTCAACAGCCTCAACAACTGCAGAAACCATTTCATATATCTTATTTGGATCAAGTAACCATTTCGCACCGGCGTCACACTTCGTTATTTTCGGTACTGGGCACCCCATGTTAATATCAATGATATCAGCCATTGTATTTTTATCTACAAATTTGGCAGCTTCTACAAGAGTTTCTTTCTCTCCACCAAAAATCTGTAAGCTTAGTGGCTTTTCACGCTCATCAATATAAAGCATACCCATTGTTTTTGCATTTTTATATAAGATTGCTTTATCACTAACCATTTCAGCGCAAACTAAGCCTGCGCCAAATTCCTTAACAGTTAAGCGGAACGCCGAGTTACACACACCAGCCATCGGTGCAAGGACAACTCGATTTTTTAATTCAATATCACCGATTTTAAACATATAGCCACCTCCTTTAACTGCTTACCTATTTATTGCTAAGGTCTAGATCTTCTAACTGTATATTTAAAGTTTTAGCGACTTGTTGTAAAAGTTGTTCGTCTGGTTCACGCGTACCTCTTTCAACCTCTCCAAGCACAGACACAGAAATCCCTAACTCATTTGCGAAGGTTTCTTGTGTGTAGCCCTTTAGTTTTCTATAGGCACGAATGCTTCTTCCCCATTGATTACCTTCCAAACCCTTACACCCTCTTTATCTATAGATTGATTTATATAATGAGATAATGGCGCGGTCCGCCCCGGAATCAATATAGATTCATCAATCTCCTGTAATGGTGTGAGCACAAACGCTCGTTCATGCATTCTTGGGTGTGGAATCGTAAGGTGTTCCGATTCCATATTTTCATTGTTATAAAGCAAAATGTCAAGGTCTAGCGTCCGCGGACCCCACTTTACTATACGTTCCCTACCGTTTTCTTCCTCTACTTTTTGTATGAATGCCAATAAATCAAAGGCATTTAGTTTTGTTTTTACTTTAATTACCATGTTTAAAAAAGCATCCTGCTCTTCTAGTCCTACAGGGTCTGTCTCGTACACTGACGACGTTCGAATAACATCTATGCTAGGATGAGCCCCTATCAAATTAATAGCCATTTTTAGAAAAGAAAATCTGTCCCCAAGATTTGAGCCTAATGCGATATAAGCAACATTATTCATTTACTATCAATCCTTACCGACTTCTCGTTACTTCAACAGCAACTGATTCATAATAACCTGGAATAGGAGGATCAGGTTTTACAACTTTAACCGTACATTCCATTGCCATTGCGTATTTTTCTAGTATAACAGCAGCTAACCGGTCTGCAACAGCCTCGATTAGTTTATAGATTTCTTTCTCTACAATCTCTTGTGCTAGCTTATATATTTCTGCATAGTTAATCGTGTCTTCTAATGCATCTGATTGACCAGCTTGTTTCAAATCAGCCTTAATTTCTATATCAACTAAAAATCTTTGTCCAATTTTCGTTTCTTCCTGTAACACTCCGTGATAGCCATAAAACATAAGTTGATTCAAGATAATTTTATCGATGAAAATCTCCTCCTATTTGAGCATTGCATCCATCATTCTGGCCATTCGTGCCATTTCTTTCACATCATGTACACGGATTATATTGCAGCCTTTACTTATTCCAAGACAAACTGTTGCTCCTGTACCTTCAAGGCGTTCTTCTACAGGCAAGTCAAGCACATGACCGATAAAGGATTTTCGCGATGTTCCCAATAAAACGGGATATCCTAGCGATGTAATATCCTCTAAACGACGCATTACTGTTAAGTTATCTTCTATCATCTTAGCAAAGCCAATACCAGGATCCAATATAATTTGTTCATCCTTTACACCAGCCCGTTTCACAATAGCGATACTCTCATGTAAGTCTTGAACCATATCAGCCATCAAATTTTGATATTGTCGATTATTACGGTTGTGCATCAAAATAATGGGGACATTATAAGCTGCAGCAACATCTGCCATGTAAGGGTCTGCCTTGGCGCCCCAAACATCGTTTATGATTGTTGCTCCGGCTTTTATAGCTTGTTTTGCTACTTCTGCTTTATAAGTATCAATTGAAATTGGGACGTCTATTTGTCTTTTTAGCTCCTGTATAATTGGAATGACGCGATTTAATTCCTCCACCTCTCCAACTTTTTCAGAACCAGGACGTGTTGACTCTCCACCAACATCAATAATATGTGCTCCATCTACGATTAACTGCTTTGCATGCTTAACAGCTCGTTCTACATCGTTATATTTGTCTCCATCCGAAAAGGAATCCGGTGTAACATTTAATATGCCCATTATTAAAGTTTGCGAGAAATCCAATTTATATGGCCCACAATCCATAATCATGATTCAATATCCTTTCTAGAAAACATACTTTGTATTCCTTGGGTGTACTCATTTTGAATTGCCACTGTAATCGATTCATCACACAGTTTAAATTCACAAGCATCATATGATATAACTGGCAATATTTCTTGAATAGAGTTTGTAAGAAACATTTCATCCGCTTCTAAAACATCTTTCTTTGTAAAATACCCTTCGATGATTGGTAAACCTAATTTATTTGCTATCGATTTTACAAATTGTCGCGTGACTCCGTTCAATATACCCGTCCCTATGTCAGGTGTAAATAAAGTATTTTCTTTTACCCAAAAAACATTAGAGACAACACCCTCTGCAACATAGCCCTCCGCTGTATAAAATAAACCTTCTATTGAGCTATCATTCCCAATTTCTTTTTTAGCTAAAATATTATTCATATAGTGATGCGACTTTAGCCTAATAGGTCCTTCTGGTGTGTTCCTATTTATCTTTAGTGAGACGACTTTTTTAGAAGAAAAGCTGACTCCGTGTAAAGATTTAGCATACATAATAATAGAAGGCTTCTCGTATGTGGATGTTGACAACCCTAACTCCCCTATACCAGCTGACACGTTAAAACGGATGTACGCATCCTGCCACCCATTGGCAGATAAAAGGCTATGTAAGATAGACAAAACACCTTCACGGTTAAATTGAACATCTATATCTAGCTGCTTTAGCCCTTCATTTAGTCGCTGCAAGTGATCATCTAACAAAAACGGGTGACCATTATATACACGAAATGTTTCAAAAAGACCAAGCCCATACATAAAACCGTGGTCAAACACGGAAATATGGGCTTGGTCATGTCTTACTATTTGATTGTTTATATAGATGTACATATACCATTTCCTTTATAGTTTGAAATAAAGTTAGCAAGTATTTGCTTTCCTGTATTAGTCATGATGGACTCCGGATGAAATTGAACCCCTTCTATAGGTAAGTCTTTATGACGTATAGCCATAATCTCTCCTTCAGCAGTCCAAGCACTTACCTCTAAGCAATCAGGTAATGTGTCCTTTTTCACTATAAGTGAGTGATATCGTGTAGCGGTAAATGGGTTGTCAAGACCTTTAAAAATGGTCTTACCATCATGCTCAATTGGTGATGTTTTTCCGTGCATTAATCGGTCAGCCCGTACAACATCACCTCCAAATACTTGTGCAATTGATTGATGCCCAAGGCACACACCGAAAATCGGAATGCGACCAGCGAAGTATTCTATTACTTCCAAGCTAATTCCTGCCTCGTTAGGACTACAAGGACCCGGTGAGATCATTAAAAATTCGGGATTCATTTGCTCTATGTCAGAAATTGCAATAGCATCATTCCGTTTTACCACAAGCTCCATCCCTAACTCACCTAAATATTGCACTAAGTTATACGTGAATGAATCATAATTATCAATCATTAAAATCACGTTTCTCCACTCTCCTCTTCCTATTCTAGTCTTTGCTCTGCTCGTTCTTTAGCATACCATAAGGCAGCTGCTTTTTTCATGCTTTCTTTGTATTCACGTTTTGCAACGGAATCAATAACAATACCTGCTCCTGCTTGTACATGCGCCATGCCGTCTTGAATGAACATAGTACGGATGACAATATTTAATTCGCTATCCCCAGAAAAGCCGACCCAACCTATAGATCCAGTATATATACCTCGCCTTACAGGTTCCAGCTCCTCAATGATTTCCATTGTACGAACCTTCGGTGCACCTGTAATGGTTCCACCTGGAAATACGGCAGCTATCACATCGTATATATCAGTCTGTTCGTTTAGTTCCCCTCGTACATTGGACACAATATGCATTACATGGGAGTATTTTTCTATAACCATCAATTCGTCAACCTCGACTGTGCCGTAACGGCAAACGCGACCAAGATCATTTCGTTCAAGGTCGACAAGCATGATATGCTCTGCACGCTCTTTTTCATTTTCAATTAACTCCGAAGCAAGCGCCATATCCTCCTCATCATTTTTCCCTCGTGACCTTGTCCCAGCAATAGGTCGTGTCCATACATCTTTGCCACTCTTTTTAACTAAAAGCTCGGGCGAACCACTTACGATATGAAAGTTTTCCGCCTCAATATAAGCCATATATGGACTTGGATTAATGTTTCTTAAAGATTGGTATATGCGTCTTGGATGTACATATAATGGTTTAGAGTGTCTCACACTTAAGTTAACTTGAAACACATCACCTTGTGCAATATATTCACGTACTCTTTCGACCGCTTCCTCAAACATCTCTTCCGTCATTGAAACAGATTCTACTGCCTCAGAAGGCGGATCATACGGTATATCTCCTACCGTCTCTTCCTTATCTTCTTGCCAATCCACTATTAATTCGTCAATGCGTTTATACGCTTCATCTTGACTTTCATGTAAAACAATAACCCACAACTGTTCTGTTTTTATTTCATAGACAAATACCTCATCGAAAACATTGAAATATAAGTCAGGTGTATTTAGATCATCCACACTAGTTTCGGGTAACTTCTCTATGTACCTATTTGTATCATAGCTTATAAAACCAATTGCACCACCTTGAAAGTCAGGTAATTCAGGGTGCTGTACCGTTTTAAACTGTTCCATCCAAGCTTTCATAGCTACTAGAGGCTGTTCTTCGATAAATTGGTCCTGTTTACCTCTTTCTTTTATTATAAATGAATTATTTTTACCGATTAAAGTTGCAAATGGCTCTAAACCGATAATATGATAGTTGCCTCCACGTCCACTTTCCAAAACAACATGTTGGGCAGAGGAGCTTGAGTTTTTGGATACTATTTTTTCATAGCGATCAAACCATGTATCCTCACTTATCTTTATTGATTTAGCATATGGTGTCCATCGTTGCTGCACTCAAAACACACTCCCCTGTTCTCCGATTTATTTTATTGTTATATTGTACAAGATTTTATGTAACTAGAGAAGTTTGATGCATTTTTTAGAACTCAAACCCTCCTATTAAGCCTTTATACAGCAGCCGCACTCACTAATACGAAGACCTCCTAAATAGTAAGACGTTTTCATGTTTTACTTGTAGAAACAATACCCTCTATAGCTCCAAGAGTTGTGAAGAAGATTAAATCCCTAGACCTTGAGCTAGACAGTAACCTTAGGTTTGTATATTTGTGTCTATACAACAAAAAAGCTAAACACCCCACCACTAGGAATGTTTAGCCTCGTATAAAATATTATTAATCTTCAAATTGGTATAATGGTGTGCTCAAATATCGCTCTCCATTACTTGGGATCACAGCAAGAACTTTTTTACCCTTGCCTAGCTCCTTAGCTACATTTAGCGCTGCATAAATAGCCGCTCCTGATGAAATACCGCCTAAAATTCCTTCCTCACGTGCAGCTCTACGAGCATATTCGAAAGCTTCTTCATTTTTAACCTGAATAACGCCTTCATAAATTTCTGTGTTTAAAATGTCTGGTACAAAGCCTGCTCCAATACCTTGAATTTTGTGAGGACCTGGGTTCCCACCTGATAAAACTGGAGAATCAGTTGGCTCTACAGCATATATTTTCACTGCTGGGTAAGTATTCTTTATAACCTCACCTGCACCTGTAATCGTTCCACCTGTTCCTACACCCGAAATGAAGGCATCAAGCTGGTCACCCATTTGAGTCACTATTTCTTTACCTGTTGTTTCCCTGTGCACCTTTGGATTTGCAGCGTTTTTAAATTGTTGAGGCATAAAATATCCATGCTCTTCTGCCAATTCCTCTGCCTTTTTTATCGCACCCTTCATACCTTCACTTCCAGGTGTTAACACAAGCTCAGCACCATACGCACGTAATAAATTGCGTCGCTCCATACTCATAGTGTCTGGCATAACTAAAATAGCTTTGTAGCCCTTCGCGGCAGCTACCATCGCTAGACCTATTCCCGTATTTCCACTTGTAGGCTCAATAAGCGTATCCCCGGCTTTTAAGTGCCCACCTTCTTCTGCACTCTCAATCATCGACAGTGCGATACGATCTTTTACACTGCTACCAGGGTTCATATATTCTAATTTTAAATATACATCCGCCATATCTTCTTCGACTAAACGTTGTAGCTTTACGATAGGTGTTTGCCCAATTAACTCTGCAATTGAATTAACAACACGACTCATAGTATCCACTCCAATACCAAGTATTTTTATAGGATTTATTAATAATTTAACAACTCAATCGGAAATTGTCAATCAATTAGTTGGTAAATATTCACTCTTTCCCATAAAACCAAGTAACGTTTGCTTCTTTCCAGAATATCTCAGCTGACACAGTTCCACCCATTTGCTCTATGGCCATCTGTCTACGAATTGATTTTTTTACATCTTCATAGTCCAGTGACAAGCCTTCTGTTTTTTCTTGAACAAAAAAAACAGCATAACCTTGGTCGACTTGTATCGGCTTAGAGAATTCCTGTTCTTCTAGATGCTTTAGTTCCTCCATTACACTCTTATCAATGAAATGAGAATTTAGTGATACAAACCCTAGATCTCCTCCACTAGGAGCAGAATATTCGTCTATAGACCGTTCCATAGCAAGAGCAGCAAAGTTTGAGCCACTGTTTAATTCAGCTATGACTTGATCAGCTTCTTCTTTACTAGATATAACAATTTGTGAGAGGTGCAAAGCCGGTTCAGAATGATATAAGCCAATATTATCTTCATAAAAAGCCTTTAAATCTTTTTCAGGTATTTCAACATCCTTAGTTAATAGCTCTTCGAGAAGAATATTATACTTTATGTATTCACGCATCGCTTTATCATCAAATACACTTCCACCTTCATATTCATACATAGAAGTAGCAAAAGCGACCTCTTGATCCAATTCTTTATCGCTCACTTGAATTTTATATTTATTTGCCATTTGTTCAATAACATGACGGTCTATCATGCTTTTTAATACTTCTTTACCATAATTATTCTCAAGCTGAGAAATCCATTCCTGGCGTGTGATGTTTATATTCCCAATTGTCGCAATGACTTCTTCCTGCTGTTCCGTTACAACAGTCTCAGTGCCCACACTAACCTGTGCAGGCACCGTTTTTTCTCCATCACTTTTGTTCGATAAATAGAGTGCTATTGTAATGCTATTTACAACAACCAGTCCGAAAATAATTACCCATAACGTTCCTTTTTTCAACACCGTTCACTCCCATCATTTTCGAACTATTTAGATTGTTGTTGTAAAGCTTGTAGCTCTTCCTTAGAAAAGCTATATGTTTCATTACAGAAATGACATTGCGCTTCGGCTTGTCCTTCTTTCTCAATCATATCTTCAATTTCATGCTTCCCTAAACTGATAATGCCGTTTTCTATACGTTCACGAGAGCATTTACAAGAAAAAGCAACTGGCATTGTTTCTAAAAAGCGGACATTATCTTTACCTAAGATTTCTTGTAGTAACTCTTCAGGTGTTATTCCTTTTTGGATTAACTTTGAAACAGGCTCCATCGTACTAATTGCTTGTTCAATCTTTGAAATAACCTCATCAGTTGCACCTGGGAGCAATTGTATAATAAAACCACCTGCTGCTAAAATTGTATTATCAGGGTTTACAAGCACACCCACTCCTACAGCGGATGGAATTTGCTCGGATGTTACTAAATAATACGTAAAATCCTCTCCAAGCTCTCCAGAGACAAGCGGCACTTGACCAGTAAAATGGTCACGAAGTCCTAAATCCTTTACGACTGATAGCATGCCATCAGTGCCGACAGCACGACGAACGTCTAATTTACCATGTTCATTCAAATCGAAATGCACTTGTGGATTCGTTACATATCCTCGAACCTCGCCTTTCGCATTACTATCAATTAAAATGGCTCCTAATGGACCGCCACCTTCAATTTTAACCGTTAATTTATCATCACCTTTTAACATCGCCCCCATCATAACGGAGGCTGACATAGCACGTCCTAGAGCTGCAGAAGCTGTTGGCCACGTATTGTGACGTGTTTGTGCTTCATGTATCGTATTTGTTGTATTCACTGCATATGCTCGCACTTGATTGTCAAACGCCAAAGCTTTTACTAAATAATCTTGCATGACACTCTTCCTTTCAACCTTCGATATTTCTTTTAAAGATAAGCTGTAAGCCCTTTAACGTCAGGAACGGATCGACAATGTCTATCACATCTGATTCATTAGCAATTAAGGAGGCTAATCCCCCTGTGGCTACAATTGTAGGCTCCGATTGACTTTCTGCTTTCATTCGTTTTACTATTCCCTCAACTTGTCCAACATACCCGAATAGAATACCTGCTTGCATCGCACTAACTGTATTTTGACCTATTATTTGCTCTGGTCTCACTATTTCAATTCTAGGTAGTTTTGCCGCACGATTGTATAGCGCTTCTGTCGATATTCCAATACCCGGTGCTATAGCACCACCCATATATTGTTTCTTTTCATTAATATAGCAATACGTTGTTGCTGTTCCAAAATCAACAATAATTAATGGACTGCCATAAAGTTGAATACCAGCTACCGCATTAACTATTCGGTCAGCACCGACCTCTCGAGGATTGGCATATTTTATATCTAGTCCTGTTTTAATTCCAGGTCCTACTATTAACGGTGCAATATAAAAGTATTTATTACACATTCTCTCTAGTGAAAACATAATTGGTGGGACAACTGAGGAAATAATAATACCATCAATATTGGAAAAAGATAAACTAACATGCTCGAATAAAGATTTTATTAGCATACCATATTCATCTTCTGTTTTATTTCGATTTGTTTCAAAACGCCAATGGTGTTTTAATTCATCATTCTCATAAACACCGACAACAGTATTTGTATTCCCAACATCCAATACAAGTATCATACGAATGGTCTCCTTTTTACACGTTGTTTAATCCCTTAATTTGAGTATTATTTCCCCTCATCATACCACACATTTTGCCGGTATATTACCTTCAACAGATAAAAGACGATGCCGGTTAGTAGCATCGTCTTTTATAGGGCAAAGGATGTGTTATCTACCTTTGTTACGCTTAAATTATCTATTGTTTTTTGTCTTCGTCTTTTTGCTCATCTTTTTTAGAAGATATATTCACCTTAACATCCTCAGCGGCTTTGTCAGGCACCTCGGATGGGGCAGGAAGCTTACCTGTATCAATTAAATGCTTAATCTGATGAGCATCTAGAGTTTCAACCTCAAGAAGAGTTTGGGCAACAAGCTCGAGTTTATCTCTATTTTCTGTAAGAATTTCCTTCGCTCTTGCATAGCTCTCTTTAATAATACGTTGAATTTCAGTGTCAATATCATAAGCAATTCTGTCACTGTAGTTTTGCTCATTATGAATATCTCTGCCTAAAAATACTTGACCACCTTGTGCATGACCGAATTGAAGCGGTCCAAGCTTATCACTCATACCATATTCGGTAACCATTTTACGAGCAATGTTTGTAGCGCGTTGGAAATCATTATGAGCACCTGTACTTACTTCACCAAAGACAATCTCTTCAGCTACCCGACCACCGAGAAGGCCAACTATTTTATCTAACAGCTCAGGCTTAGTCATGAAATAGCGATCCTCTTTTGGAAGCATAACGGCATATCCACCAGCTTGCCCGCGTGGTACAATCGTTACTTTATGAACCATATCTGCTTCATCTAGGACAACACCAATAATTGTATGTCCACCTTCATGATATGCAACGATTTTGCGCTCTTTCTCTGAGATAACTTTACTTTTCTTAGCAGGCCCTGCGATTACACGGTCTGTAGCTTCGTCGATATCGGCCATCTCAATTGTCTTCTTATTAGCACGAGCAGCTACAAGCGCTGCCTCATTTAACAAGTTTTCTAAGTCTGCTCCGGAGAAGCCTGGTGTACGCATGGCAATTGTTTTTAAATCAACAGAGTTATCTAATGGTTTATTATTTGCATGTACTTTTAACACCGCTTCACGCCCCTTAACGTCTGGACGGTCTACAGTAATTTGTCTGTCAAAGCGCCCTGGACGAAGTAAAGCTGGGTCTAAAATATCCGGGCGGTTAGTTGCTGCTACAATAATAATTCCTTCATTAGCACCAAAGCCATCCATCTCAACAAGCAATTGGTTTAAAGTTTGTTCACGCTCATCGTGCCCACCACCAAGACCAGCTCCACGTTGACGACCAACAGCATCAATCTCATCTATGAAAATAATACATGGTGCATTTTTCTTTGCATTTTCGAATAGGTCACGTACACGAGATGCACCAACCCCAACGAACATTTCTACGAAATCAGATCCACTAATAGAGAAGAACGGCACTCCTGCTTCACCTGCTACAGCTCTAGCAAGTAACGTTTTACCTGTACCTGGTGGTCCTACTAATAGGACACCTTTAGGAATACGAGCACCTAGTTCAGAGAATTTACGAGGATCTTTTAAGAACTCAACAATCTCCACAAGCTCCTGCTTTTCCTCATCAGCTCCTGCTACATCCTTGAAGCGAACCTTTTTCTTTTCTTCATTGTATAGCTTTGCTTTACTTTTACCGAAATTCATCACACGGCTACCGCCGCCTTGTGCTTGGTTAAGTAAAAAGAAGAACAAAATGAAAATAATTACGAATGGGATAATTGATGTGAAAAATGTTACCCACCCATTTGTTTCTGGTGCTTCAAAAAATTGAATCTGTGCATTGTTATTTTGCGCAAGTGTTTCAATTCTGTTTAATGTTTCTTCATTATTGTACACATACGTCACAAAGCGTTGATCAGCTGTGTACCCTTCTAATTGACCACGTACCTCATACACACCACGTACTGGTTGTACCTCGATACTTGTGACTTCTCCAGCTTCAAGATGCTTAACGAACGTATCGTATCGCAATTGTTCGGTATCTTGTCCCGTATTGTTAAATATACTAACAACACCGATGACAACTAAAAATATTAATAAATAGAATATTGTATTACGGAAGATCCGATTCATTCCTTACCTCCTCCCACGTAGAAAAACACTATATTAAATAGTATCATAGGCCGCGCCGGCGTTACAACTGTTTGCTCTTGCTTCAGAACACAATCTGTGAAGCGATATAACAAACTCACTATAAGACCCAACACCGTTCTTTTAAAAAAGAAAACCTATTATACTTTTCTAACCAATTACTATACGATTTAAAAACATAATGGTTTCATTTTATGATGAATAAATTTCTGGCTTTAATACACCAATGAACGGTAGATTACGGTATTTTTCAGCGTAGTCTAAACCATACCCAACAACAAATTCATCTGGCACTTCAAATCCTACAAAATCGGCTTCTATATCTACCTTTCGACCAGTTGGCTTATCAAGAAGCGTTACGATTTTTATTGATTTAGCTTTACGATATTTAAATAAGTCTACAAGGTAACTTAGTGTGAGACCGCTATCGATAATATCCTCGACAATTAAAATATCGCGTCCTTCAACCGACGTATTCAAATCTTTAATAATCTTTACTTCGCCTGTTGAGCGAGTCGAGTTTCCATAACTAGAAACATCCATAAAGTCCATCTCTAAGTATGTGTCCACGCGCTTTAATAAATCTCCCATAAATGGCATAGCGCCTTTTAACACACCTATGACTAACGGATAGGAATCTTTGTACTCCTCGGTTAGCTTGCTACCTAATTGTTTGATTTTTTCTTGTAATTCTTCCTCTGAAATGAGAATCTTTTGCATGTCTTGCTTCATTGAACGTATTGCCTCCCTAGCTGCTTGTATAATATAAAATTAAATAATCGCCTGTTTCTTTTCCTATAGCTTCCTTATCGGATTTTTTCAATCCTGGTAGCCATAGTATATTACCTGTAGCATCAACAACAATTGGCCACTGATTTCGGTTATGTATAGGTATTTTATTATCAATAAAAATATCCTTTACTTTTTTATGACCATTCATCCCTTTTAGTGAGATTTTATCACCATTTCGTCTTGTGCGGACAACAATTGGTAATTTTATATCATGTTTATCGATAAGAAACATGTCTAATCCTCTGACTACAGGTGCCTCTTTAGCCGACAGAGCAGTTAATCGACATCCGGTAGGTAACAATACATCGCCATTCAACGGGATAGTATATGCATAATCCTCTAAACTATCCTTTTGGAAAGTAAATTCACATTCGTCATATGAGCGAATAAGCTGTAGTCCTCCTGGCAGATGCCATTCTCCTGAAGGGTGTGGTTGTAATAAGAAAGAAATTATATCTTGAATATGATGTGCAGATATTAAGGAAGATGTTTCCTCATAAAGATAGTTTAATATTAGATGAATCGCTCTTCTTTGTAAAGGTATTGGCATTGTGAGAAACAGTTCAATACGTATTACAACTTGTTGGCCTATCGTTTTCCTTTTTATCACTGTATTCAAATGCTGTTTCGTTAATTCCATTAGTAAATCATCGTCTGCACTCACAAACTCTTGAAACTGTTGAAATCTCTCGTGGACCGCACTATTTTCGGATTTTAAAAAAGGAAGTATGCTGTGGCGAAAACGATTCCTAGTATAATCGCTCTTATCATTGCTTTTATCATGCCTGTATATGATTTGTTGTTCCCCACAATATGTTAAAATCTCATCCTTCGTCACTGCTAAAAATGGTCGAACTAGCATCGATCCAGCGAAGGGCCGTGAACTAGCAATACCGAACGTTCGGGATGGAGATGCACCTCTAGTAAGTCTCATGAGCATTGTTTCAATTTGATCATCGCCATGGTGTGCTAACGCTAAATATTCAATCCGATGTTTGGATATCATCTCAGAGAAAAACTCGTAACGAACCTCGCGGGCAGCTACTTGTATACTAGATATATTATGTACATCTTGGTATGCGCGGACATCAATGCTTTTACCTTCAAATGGTATATGATGCTTGTTGCAAAATTCTTCAACGAAGCGCATATCTTCCAAAGACTCAAACCCTCTAAGCATATGATCTACATGCAGGCAAATTACATGTAAGTCCCAGTCTTTTAATGTATTATGTAAAAAATGTAATAAAGCTAGTGAGTCTGGTCCCCCCGAAACACCAACAGCTACTCTTGCTTTTCTTGGGAATAAGTGCTGTCTTTTAATAAAATTAAGTACCTTTTCTATCATTATATGTATCCTACCTTAGGAAGATGAGCTATGAACACCCAAAAGTATCAATCCTATATAGCACATGCTGATTTACAAGGAAAAAATACTTTTATATGATGCTCAAAGCTATATAAATTGAGATGTTAAAGTCATGTTTTCATTTGAATAACCGCAACCATGCTTTAAATGTAACATTTTCCTTACAGCTCTGCAAAGCTATAATAATTCACTGTAAATATAAAATCCATATGCTAACAACAACAAAATAGCTATAAATAACGTTTCTATAAACCCTCTTTTTCTTGTTGTCTTTCCTCTTGTTTGTTTGTTTTTGGAAGGTTTTGTCACATGTCTACTTCCCGTCGCAGCAACTCTCTTTTTATTAGGGGGTGTTTGCTGAGAGGAAGTTTGCGCTTTTCTCGTACTACTATTTTTAGACAAAATAGTAAGTAAAGACTGTCTCATTTCTTTTGCTGATTGATATTGTCCGTTTAATGCACGCCATATAAACTCCCGATATGGTTTTAAAAGGTTACTATTCTCTAGCTTTTGACGAAGCTGTAATCGTGGTTGATCTGTTTTATCAAATCGATTAGGATATGCTGCATTCATCATAATCATGCCAATTGCAAATAAATCATAGCTCGGCTCAGCCTTTCTTGAACCAAATCCCCAGTAACCTCTGTCAAAAAACTCCGTAAACTCTTTAACAGCTCGGCCTTGCATTGTAGTTCCACCAACATCTATACAACGAATTCTTATCGGTGGACCTGATACTATCAGGTTATCCGGCTTAAGATCACCAAACACCCAGCCAATATCATGAATACCTGAAAGATTATCAAGTAGCTGAAGAATTAATACTGGTAGCCACTCCGTCCCGTGATTATTCACAAAATGCGTCATAGATTCACCTTTGATATACTCCATAACATAAAAAGCAACCGGCTGCTTCCCTCTATCTTCCCAATCATCGACATCTAACAAAGAAGGCCCTAGGGTTGACCCTTGGACCTTTGCAAATGCCTTCAGTACGTTTACTTCAGCCGTAACAGACATCCCGTTGAAGCTAACCTTTAACGCCGCAAACCCCTTTTGCGTTCGTACTAGATAGACAACGCCCGTTGCGCCCTTTCCAAGCACCTTAACAATCGTGTAAGAATGCTTATGCCATTTCCCTACGATGACTGTTCCGGCAGTAAAATTAATATCCTGATTCTTCCATGTATTCATCGTCGGACAAATATCTCCTTAACGATTGAGATTCACCAAAGTGACTTACAGCTTCTCTTATTGCAGGTCCAGTTGGTGTGATGCCTCCGGAAGTCAACTTAGGAAACACTTTTGTCAAAGATTCGAGTTTAGGCGTCCAATTTAGCACTTTTTCGACATCATTCCTTTTCCCGGGAAATACAAAAATCGCAAAATTATTATGTCCCATTCTTGCATTTAAACTTATAGATAAATCAAATAAGGCTTCTTTTACAGTCGGTAATTTATGCTTCATACTAGCACTTGTGTCAACAAGTATTAACACTTGCAAGTCCACAGTCTCTCCTAATTCATCAACAACCTCCATTATTTCCCCTCTCTTTTCAGGAGGTAAATCGGCTATTTCTTTATTTGAGCCTAATATATGTTGTAATTCTTTGTTTACAACACCTTGTAATGTTTGCGTCATCGCTTGACGAGTCACCATTTGTACAGTTTGAGAGAGCTGCTTTGCATAAACAACCTGACTGACTCCCCCACCTGACATTGCAATCCCTTCAATTTCCTTCATGCCTTGTGGATCTATAGTGTCATTATCCATTACGCCAATGACATTGACAGTTATTCCTTGTTCATGAGCAAGCGCTGCCATTGCAATCGGATCTTCACCTTGATTTGAGCAACCATCTGTAATTAATAAAATTTGCTTAAGAGTACCTTTTCTCACCGTTCATCCTCCTACTCCAGAAAATGTATTATCATCATCGCCTAGTTTTGGCATTAATATACATTTAGAAGAGTAGTATAACTTTTAAATAAGCAACTTTTTTGACTATTCTATCCCACAAAACTATATAATTTTTCTTTTTTTATTATCTCCTTTACCAATATACTGTCGCACTGGAATGGTAGCCCACTTCGGTGTATTGTGCTCTATTCTTGCTACTATAACCGTCATATCATCTTCTATTAAACCATCTCTTGAACGAATAACCTCCTCCATAAGTAAATCTGCCATATCTTGTGGTTTATTTGTATTTATTTCACGAATTTTCCGACGAATCCAAACATCATGATTTTCTACATGCTTTACTCCTTCAAAAATACCATCACTCATCATAATTAATAAGTCGCCAGCCTTTAACTGCTCGTTAACTACGTCAACTTCAAAGTCTTGAATGATACCGATAGGTAGGTTACTTGCCTGAAGTGCAATTACCTTATCAGCACGCTTTATAAAACTAGGGGATGAACCAATCTTTAGAAACTTTGCATTAGCATCCTGCAAATCTACTATAGCTAAATCTAGTGTTGAAAATATTTCATCAGTCGTTCTTAACGATAAAATAGAGTTAACAGACTTTATAGCAACCTTTTCTCCAATTCCCGTTTTCAAGATTTGTTGTAGTAACTGAAGGGTTTCTGTACTTTCATAATACGCTCTTTCTCCATTTCCCATTCCGTCACTAATCGCTATCGCATATTTACTTGAACCAAGTTCAATCATGGAATAACTATCGCCTGAGATAAATCCTCCCCCCTTAGCAGCATGGGCTACACCTGTATCAATGACATACGCCTGTAGAGTTCCAAATGATACACGACAATACCCATTTGGGAATGTGGCACATTCCTCTTTTTTAACGACAATCGTTTCCTGCAATATATCAGATAGCATAGGAGCAATTAACTTCTCACACTCTCCACTGCCATTACAATATGGAATACTCATCTCAATATCAACATTTCCTTTTTTTAAACTAAAAATTTCGACTTGCTCTACTTCAATACCGAAATGACGCAATGATTCGTAAATTTGCTCCTCCTGCTTCTCGTGATTTTCGCGCTCCCGTTGAATTTCCCTTGCGAAGTCCTCCATAACCTGCGACACACCGAGCAGTTGGTCTGCAACAAGACGACGACTCTCCTGTACTTGCTTTTTTAACTTCTGATTTGCTTGATAGTAGGTAAGTTCATGCCTCATTACATCTATAACTTTATTAGATTTAACACAATGTCTATCCCACTCTCTTGCCAGCTTTTTATTAATATTCGAATGGTTTATATCAGTTTCATGCATAAGTTCTTTCATAAGCTCATATGTTGTATTAAAATTCTTTGACCAACACTGCTCTTTTTTAAAACAAGCCTGACAAGTTTTCTCTGTTACATTGCTTAAGAAATAATCGATTTCCTGATTTTCATCATAATCTGCTGATGCGTGTCCAATTTTCGAGAAGCTAGATGATAGCGCTTGAAATACAGATGAAAATTGCTCTACGCGATTAGCTGTCACATCACGAATCTTCCGGACGTATAGCTGTTGTTCTTGGGAATGCTCATTAGTGCCTGGAATGTGTTTTGCTATATTTGTTGTAACAACTGATGGAGTAATTAAAAATAATAGTATCGCAATTAACGACTCAACTATCGTATAAGTAAGCTGATATGTTCCCTCACCATACATCCCGATTAATAACGTACCAATTAAAAGACCAATGGATACACCATATTTTTTTCCTTCTTTAAGCAGCCCGCCTAATAAACCTGAAAAAGCTAAAAGACTCATTTGATATAGATTCGAAACAGCTGCTAGACCTAACACTAAGCCCGTAACAACACCCACTGTTGAGCCGATAGCGGCTCCCGCTGAGTAGGCAAATAAAAGCACTAAATAGCGTGAAGCAACATGTTCAAGAGAAACGTCATATAACACCCACCCTACTGTACCGGTCATTATCGATGCTAATAATATAATAAAGCTGATAACCTCTTCAGGACGCAATGATTGCCTCCGGTTTCTCGTTGTTAATATTGGAATACTTTGTAGGAATATAAGCGTTAAAATAAAACCTAACCCCGCTTCAACGGTGGTCATTAAACCATCATAAAGTGTCAGTGTACTGTTCCAACTATAAGTAATAACACCTTCACTTATAAACGCTGACATAAACACTAAAAAAGGTGACAATTTAATAATATCTTCGCTAAACCTCTTCATGATCCGATAGCTGATTAAAAATATTACTAATCCGAGAAAATTAAAAAGAAATGAGGGTATTGAAACAGTTAGAGACCCCGATAATATAGCAATTGCCGCCAATGGAGCTAATTTTCTCTGCATAATAAAAACCGCTACAAAATAGGGCATTGAAAAAGGTGTGATACTGGAGAGAATTAATGCTCGTCCCAATAAAAAGCCGACAACCATGCACAAAATACCTTTGTCATATAGGACATGCTCTAGCTGAACACGCAGGCGGTGTGAAAGTGACTGAACGTTTTGTCTTGTTTTAGCAACCGCTAAATTTTGCATTGTATCTATCTTTTCCATCATAATCCTCCTTTTTAATATGTTATATGTTCGCTATTATAAAGGAGGCTTGTTCAATAATTTGTCAAAAAGTAACGGTTAGATTTTAAAAATTATCGACTGATTTCAGCTTATGTCGCAAAAACATAACAAATATATAAACAGAACGCGGGATATTTAATGGAATTTTGCTGAACACCGTTGAATAACCATGAAAACTTTTTTGAATAAATTAGTACCATATTGTTTTTCACCACATATTTAAACTATGTTTAAAATTAATATGTCATTCGAACAGCCATCTGTTTTTCAAGTAAAACAAAAAACACTCATATGAATGAGTGTTTTTGACTTTGTATATATTACATCAGCAGCAAGTTACCCTCTTCTTCCTCCACGTCCACCACGCTTTGATTCCGTGTGTCGCTTCAGCGAAGATAGACGCTCTTCACTATCTTTCATAAAACGTTGCATTTTTTGCTCAAAGTTCTCAGGCTTTGGACTAAAATCTCTTCGATTACGATCGTTTCCACCTCTACCACGCGGACGCTGAGATGGTGCAGATTCTCTTTCTCGTGGCGGTGGTGGTGGCTTTGGATTAGCTTTTTTAATTGATAAACCAATTTTACCATCTTTCTCGACATTGATTACCTTAACTTCTACTTGATCGCCAACCTTAAGGTGTTCATTAATATCTTTAACATAATTGTCAGCGACCTCACTAATGTGAACAAGGCCTGTTGACCCTTCTGGTAGTTCAACGAACGCCCCGAAATTTGTTATTCCCGTTACTTTACCCTGTAGCTTGCTGCCTACTTCTATCGACATAAAAAAAGTGTTCCTCCTTAAGAATATAGAAAAATCATTATTTATTATTATACCCAATCGTTAAAAAAAGTGTCAATACGACACTAACCTCTATCTTAGTCTTCAGGTAAATTAAAAATAATCTCTCCATCTTTAGATAGGAAGTATTCTTTCCTCGCTAATTTGGCTACGTACTCCTCATCCTGGAGCTTTACAATTTCCTGTTCTAAGCTTTTTTGTTCTTTTTCTAATTCTTTTAATTCATATATAAGTTTGTCTCTTTCTTCATTTTTTTTATGCATTAACTCACTCTGTGATGACATAAGCGAGATCAATCCAAATACACAGGCAACCGTAAATGTCATCAAGACAAATAAGCGTTTTAGTGCTCGGCGACGTCGAGTTTTTTGTTGAGTTACTTCCTTCTCGTATGCCGCGACTTGTTGTGATTGAATCATTCGAACGTTACGTTGAGCACTCATACGCTAAAGCCTCCCTAATTTATTTCTTAAATTTTTCTATCCATTTTTTCCATACTTTTGCTAAATTCTTTGCTACTTTTAAAAATCCTGCCTTGTTACTAAAAAAAGAAAGTACCTTTATACGGATGCTATTTGGCACAAGCCTCCAGAGCAACCTGCCCGTCCATAAAAAGGGGGCTACTAATATAGTAAAAAGAAATCTACTAATCTTCAATAGTACTTTTAAAAAAGCGATACAAAGACCTACTAATCCCACACATATCGACACAATTAGTCTCCATATCCATTGTACAGGATATACAACAAAAATTTGAATGATTCTTTTAACAAATAAATATATACGAATAATTGTTTCAATTAGAAGTTCAAGAAAATTGTTATATATCTTTTTAAGTAAACTCTGATATGCTGCATATCCACATAACAATGCGATAAAAATATAAAGTCGAAGCTCACCTTCATTAACTAATAATAAAACATAGAAGATAATAAGTCCTTGAGCGAACCAAAAAAGAATATCATTTATAAATACAATCCATTTAGCACGGGTAGGCCGCTTTAAAAAGCGGCTGTATGTATCTAATGCTGCTCCGAACCACCCACCCATACCAACCATGGCAATCATTGTGAAGAACTGTGTTGTTAGGCTCATTTAAACAACTTGCTAAAAAACCCTTTAGCTTTCTCCCCATGTTGTTCATCTATATACGTTACTTCAAAGATTTTACCTTTTATCGACACAACTCCTTTATCGACATCTAAATTTTTCATATGCAAGTTTTGACCACGCACAACTAAAAAGCCCATCACAGTCTCTAATAAAAACTCTTCATTATCAAAGCTTTCTACTTGCTTAACACCTGTAATATCAAGCATTTTACGTCCTCTCATGATAACATCATGCTCAACAACAGTACCTTTGTTTGTATTAGCTTCGTAATATTGATTCACAATATGCCCCGCCCTTTCTTAATATTACTGATGAAAACTTATAAAAAACTAAACAAGCTCCCTATTAAACATTATGAAAAATAAAGCTTTTTTAGAACGTAAGAAAAACTGAAAGCACCGCATCTGAGACTAAGTGCGACATCCCTCCGCGTCGATATCTCAAGGCTTCACACCCTTTGAGAGACGGATAAACTGACTAGCAAGCAAGTTCCAATGTCAAAACACATTGTCGATACTAGACGCCCTAGCCTTTGAAGCGCTCCGAATTAGCCTAACTCCTTGTTACAATTAGTTGCTTATTTCCCCTTAGGATTAGTTTGGAAAAAGCTCTTCTCCTGGCAGTTCAAAAACACAATAAAGCGTGTTAGTTTCACCTTTTGAAAAAACAATAGACACCCAAACGGGTGTCTATTACATAAAGTCCTATTCTACTTTTTCTTCTTTTACCACTTCATAGAGCTCAGCTGCTACATCTTTCTTAGTAGTCTCTTGTATATCCTTTACTCGTACCGTTACACGCTTCTGACCAAAACTAATTTCTAGAACATCCCCAATTTTTATGTCGGTTGCTGCTTTTGCAACTGTTCCATTTACCGAAATTCTTCCTTTATCAGCAACCTCTTTAGCAAGTGTTCTTCTTTTGATTAATCGGGATACTTTTAAAAATTTATCTAACCTCATAAAAAACGCCCTTTCTCTATAAACCTTGTTTTTTTGCTTCATTCCATATTTCATCTAATTCATCTAGGGTAAAATCATCGAAGCTTTTATTTTGTTTGTGAACCTTATCCTCTATATATTGAAATCTACGTTTAAATTTTTCATTCGTCATTTGAAGTGCAACCTCAGGATCAATACTGTAGTACCGCGCTACATTTACTAACGCAAATAACACATCGCCGAATTCTGCATCCTGCTTTTCTTTGGAACTAGCATTATTGTTGACTACCTCGTTTTGAAATTCGGATATCTCTTCTTCTACTTTACGCCACATCGGCCCAACATCCTGCCAATCAAATCCTACTTTCCCTGCCTTTTTTTGATAGGAAAAGGCTCTCATTAAGGCAGTGTAGCTTGAAGGTACTTTTGCTAATAAAGAAGTATACTCATCAATTTGATTAGTTCCCTTTTCGTTCGCTTTAATTTCTTCCCAATTTTTCATAACATCAGCTTCTGTCCGCGCGACAACATTATCAAAAACATGAGGATGACGCCGAATCATTTTATCCGAAACATGTCGAATAACATCTTCTATAGAAAACATCCCCTCATCCTCACCAATTTGAGCATGAAGTAGCACTTGCAATAACACATCACCTAACTCTTCAACAATATGATCCGGATCATCATTATCAATGGCTTCAAACAGCTCATAGGCTTCTTCAAGTAAATATTTCTTTAACGATAGATGTGTTTGTTTTTTATCCCACGGACACCCATTTGGTCCTCTAAGTTCAGCAATAATGTTCCGAAAATATGAAAACTGCTGATAGAGGATCCTATCATCCTGAACAGGTGGAACATATACAGTGGTAAGATTACTTAATTGAAATGATCGATCTAGCTCATAAAGAGGTACTGTATTAATAGACTCAGCCTTACCTCCTGCTCCGTTCACTATCACTACACCATAATCATCAGGTAACAGTTCCATTAGTGTTAGCTTAACTTCTGATGCAACAAATGCGTCATACACTTGACCAATAAACACATGATGTTGCAATTTAATGTCATCACGATGTAAGCTTGTCCCATCTAACAATTGAAATCCCTCTATGGGATCTACACGTACACTAGTTAACATAGCATCAAGAAAACTCTGTCCTCCTTCAACATGAATAGAAATCCCTAAAGATTCCCCTCGTTGCAACAAAAGTTGAACTGTTTTCTCAGCTACAAGCGGATGACCAGGAACAGCATACGTAACATCCATAGATTTTGCCAATGATAACAACGTCTCCACTATTTCCTCGTACACCTTATCGAAACTCTCGTGCTTTTCATACACATCATCAAATGATGTATATATTAAACCCTCTACTTGTAATTCTTCTACAACTGGATGCTGCGCAGTCCTTAAATATAAATTCTCAGCTTTTGAGAGCTTTCGATACACTCCTAGTGGGAGCTGTTCTAAGTCTCCTGCGCCTAATCCCAATATCGTCAAATTCTGTGCCAAAGCGGTCACACCTTCCTAGTACTTTTTCATACCTGTTATAGCTGCCAGCTTACTACTGAACGGTAAAAACTGTAGCTCTTCATTTGAAAATAAACGTAATTTAATAATAACAAACAAAAACAACCATCCACCCAAAATTGAACCTAAGATTGCTTGAGCCGTAGCCGTCCATCTAGAATATTCAAATATAAAGTTAGCACCACTAAATAAAAGTATCACTGCCAATGCCATAATTAACAAGGCACTGCTTAAACGCCATAAAAACTCCCATGAAATATGTATTTTATATCCATATTTTTTAATACTTATTACATTTATTAATGCTATGATAGCACAAGCTGATACAGTTGATATCGCTGCTCCCATTGTATCAAATATTGGTATAAGAACTATATTAAAGAGCAACTTGACTATAACTCCCGTTGTAAAGCTAAGAAAAGGTAATCTAAAGACACCATGCCCGTGCAAAATGGCAGCTGTTGTCATGGCAATGGAGCTAAAAAGAACAGTTAATGATAAAATTTGAAGTACATCCGTTCCACTGTAGTTTTCATATAACATAGTATTTGTAGGTCTCATAACTGCAATAAGACCCGTTGACGCAGCTGCTCCTATAACGATTGTATAGCGTAATGTTAATGACACATGATTATGTACGAGCTTACTTTGCCTTTTATTACGAACGACAGCTATAAGAGGTACTAAAGTCATGGCAATTGAAGTAGCAGCAACTGTTCCTAATTGAATAAGCGGGAGTCCTCTATCATACACTCCTTTCCATGCCCTAGCACTTTCCTGATCCATACCATTTTTACTTAGTATAGAAACTAATGTAAATGAATCCACTAGCTGTAACAGTAATAAAAGCATGGTAAACAACGATATGGCAAAGCCTTCCTTAAAAAGTACTTTTAACACCATTTTGTAAGGAAGAGAATTAATACTCTTACGAAAGTATAAAAGCTTATACTTATGCAAATACATTATTAGTATGAATAAAGCCGCAAGTCCACCTATAACGGAACCAGTATAGGCAACAGCTGCAACATCATACACATTATATCCCGCTCTTATTAAGATAGAAGCGAACACTAAGATCATAAAAACACGGATACTTTGTTCAACCATTTGTGAAACGGCTGTTGGTTTCATATTGTACATTCCTTGAAAATATCCACGAATTACTGCTACAAACGGTAAAATTAAATACACAAAAGAACTTATACGTATTACAGGAACTAATTGTATATCCCCCATCCAGCTTGCTATTGCTTGAGCTCCAAAGAATATAGATAGACATACAATTATACTGATACATGACAGTATAATAAACGCAGTGGTAATAACGTCTCTTCTTTTTTTCGAGTCTGTCTCTGCAGTTATCTTTGATATTGCTCCAGGGAATCCATACACCGCCATCGCCATTGCTATTCCATAGAAAGGATACACTTGCTGATATACATACAATCCAATATCCCCTACCATGTTTTGAAATGGCACTCGATACAAAGCACTTAATAGTTTTACGACAAATCCAGCAAGTGTTAATAGAATTGTACCTTTCCACACTTGCTTTAATACGTTAGTTTGGCCCATTATTCTGCTGTCTCCTAATTTCAAATCGTTCGCATAATATATTTTATTTTTAATCACTTACAGCGTAAGCTTTTTTAAAATTGACTATTCCATAACTATAAAAAGCCGACTGAATTGTACCATAAAATAACAAAACTATACAGAGTTAAAAGGAAGGAACTTATATATACATTAAAAGCCATGAATTCCTATATGGAATGTCATGGCTTAATTTAAAACTTGCTATTGCTCCATCTGTCTTGCTAAAAAGCCTGCAGCGGTTTCAACTGCTTTTTGCTCAACATCGGATAAAGCTTTCTCTTTTGAAATAATTACTACAGCCCCAATTGGATCTCCATTCGCAACAATTGGTCCAATTGTATAGGATGATAACTGCTCTTCATTCCCTTGTATAATAGCGGCTGTATCAACTTCAGTTTCAATTACAGAGTTTCTATCTTCCATTGTTTTTTCAATAAGTGAACTTACTGGTTTTGATAAGTATTCTTTCTTTGATCCACCCGCAACTGCAATAAATATATCTCTATCACATACAAGAATGGTATGTCCTAAGCTATCATAAAGTGCTTCTGCATATTCTTTTGCAAAATCACTTAACTCACTTATCGGAGAATATTTCTTTAAAATGACTTCACCATCTCGGTCTACAAATATTTCAAGTGGATCTCCCTCACGAATACGCAAAGTTCTCCGAATTTCCTTCGGGATAACTACCCTACCTAAATCATCAATTCGACGCACGATACCTGTTGCTTTCATCAAAGATGCCTCACTTTCATCGGATGATTATTATTTTCACATAGTGATTCTATTTAGAAGATATCACCATTGTTGTGATTAGTATCCTTCAACATAGGAGTAATATTCACGATGAAAGTGTTTTTTTATTATCCCAGCATAAGTATGCTCCATTTATTTATGCTTTAAACTACAAAAATCCAAATTTTTATATATTCTTCAAGCTTGTGACAATTTTATGAAGCTTGTGGATGCTGTACCTTTTCAAACCCCTCTATTATCTCCATTAAGGTTGCTAACCAGCTAGTTTGATCTTTATTTTTTATTTGTAAAACTAGCTTTACCTTATTACCTTCCATCCCAAGTCCGACCATTCTACCGTACTTGTCAATTTGCTTTACAAGTTTAGCTCCATCAATAGTCGTACTAGCTGTTTCATTCAGAAGAAGTGTGATTTCCTCTTTCTTCTGTTTAATCGATTCCACACCATATTGCCGAGCGTACACTTTCATTTTCGCTACGGTAAATAACAGGTCTACTTCTTGTGGATAGTCACCAAAGCGGTCCGTCATTTCCTCTTGTAACTCTAATATGTCCTCGAGTGTATCAACACCTCTAAAACGTTTGTACATATCAATTTTTTGCTGACCATCTTGAATATACACATCTGGTATATACGCATCTAGCTCCAAATCAATTTCGACATTGGCCTTTTGTTTATCATCGACTGTTCCGCGTCTTGCTTCAATCGCTTCCTTAAGCATCTGTGAGTACAGATCAAAGCCGACTGAGTCAATAAAGCCATGCTGCTGTGCACCGAGAATATTGCCTGCCCCTCGGATAGATAAGTCACGCATCGCAATTTTAAAGCCGGATCCTAACTCCGTAAACTCCTTAATGGCCTGTAGACGTCTTTCAGCTACTTCTGTTAGTACTTTATCTTTTCTATACGTAAAATAGGCATACGCAACACGGTTAGAACGCCCTACTCGTCCTCTAAGCTGGTACAACTGAGAAAGCCCCATTCGGTCAGCATTGTCAACAATTAACGTATTGGCATTAGGTATATCAACACCCGTCTCGATAATTGTTGTACTTACTAAGACATCATATTCACCTTCTAAAAACGCAAGCATAACAGCCTCTAGTTCATTTTCAGTCATTTTCCCATGTGCAAACGTGACACGAGCATCGGGCACAAGCATTGAAATTTCTTCTGCTTTTCTTTCAATGTCTTCTACACGATTATATAAGAAAAAGACTTGACCTCCTCTTGCTAACTCTCTTTCAACAGCATCGCGAACTAGACCAGCATTATACTCCATCACATACGTTTGAACAGGAAAACGATTCTCTGGTGGCGTTTCGATAACTGATAAGTCACGAACACCAAGCATGGACATATGCAACGTTCTAGGAATAGGTGTTGCCGTTAATGTCAACACATCAACATTTGCTTTCATTTGTTTAATTTTCTCTTTATGACTTACACCGAAACGTTGTTCCTCATCAATAATCAGCAACCCTAGATCTTTAAAGACTAGATCCTTTGATAAAATTCTATGAGTCCCAACAACAATATCAATTGTCCCCTGTTTTAGCCCTTTAATTGTATCTTTTTGCTGTTGACGTGTTCGGAATCGACTGAGCTGAGCTATTTCAATAGGAAACCCTTGAAAACGTTCACGTAGCGTTTCATAATGCTGATGAGCTAAAATCGTAGTTGGTACGAGGAAAGCAACTTGCTTCCCATCTGCTATTGCTTTAAACGCTGCCCGAATAGCAACCTCTGTTTTACCATAACCAACATCCCCACATAGCAAGCGATCCATTGGACGCTCTCGTTCCATATCCTTTTTAATTTCATCTATAGAACGAATTTGATCCTCAGTCTCGTTGTAAGCAAATGACGATTCAAACTCTCTTTGCATTTCCCCATCTGGTGAAAATGCATAACCCTTTGAAGCCTCCCGCTCCGCATAAAGCTTCAACAAATCATCCGCAATATCTTGAACAGATGACTCAACCTTTTTCTTAACCTTTTTCCAATCATTTCCGCCAAGCTTGTATATTTTTGGTTCTTTTCCTTCTGATCCACCAACATATTTCTGTACTTGATCAATCTGTTCCACTGGTACATATAATTTATCTGTTCCTTGGTAACGAATATGTATGTAGTCTTTATGAACACCATTGATAACTAGGGTCTCGATACCCATGTATTTTCCAATACCATGATTAACATGAACGACGTAATCACCAACAGCGAGTTCAGAATAAGATTTGATTCGTTCAGCATTTGAAAGTTTTTGTCTTGATTTCGACTTTTTCGATTTTTTCTTAAAAACCTCTTCTTCGGTTATAACGACAAGCTTTTGCATTGGTAATTCAAAACCACTATGCAGTTCACCTTCAACAATTTGGACTTTTCCTGCTTGAACCTGCGTACTTTCTCCTTGAAATGCATCTATATCGTAATCATCTAGTAAGTCAGCAAGCTTTCTTGTACGCTCTTTAGTTCCCGCTAAGAAGACAACAGCAAATTGAGCCTTTTGCCAACGCTCTACCTCTGCTTTTAGCACATGCATTTGGCCAAAGAACGTTTGCATTTGCTTACAAGTAATATTGAGTATATTTTGTGGACTTGTGTGTGGTACATGTCGCAAAAATAAAGATAAGTATATTTTTGGTTTGACGGTTTGTTGAAGCCTTTC
Organism: Bacillus sp. HMF5848; assembly: GCF_003944835.1. GTDB lineage: Bacteria > Bacillota > Bacilli > Bacillales > HMF5848 > HMF5848. Next base: position 68,498 of record NZ_RWIV01000001.1, on the reverse strand, counting down.
TTGTACACTATGGGAAACTTTTAAATCGTGAACAATTTTCCCTTCAGCGAGAAGACTTGTAAACCACTCCGCTTCTTCCTTCTCAAGGCTTTCTGTCATCTCGTAAATACGGCTTATTTCATCCATAACAATAAGACTATTATTAGGTACATAGTCTAGTAAACTAGCAGGCGTTTTATATACAAGTGATAAATATTTAAATATCTCTTCTGACACATGCCCTTGCTTTAATTGTTCAATTTCATACGTAACATTTTCAACGAGTCGTTTTTTAGCAGCATCATCTTTTACCTTTTTCAGACTAGAAGACAGTTTAACTTCTAATTCAGCAGCTGTAAGTTTAATTTGATCCTGCGTCATAATATATTCGCTTGCAGGACCAATCGTAATATACGATTTCTTCAATATCGACCTTTGGTCCTCAAGAGAGAAAGTCCTAATGGAATCTATTTCTGTATCAAATAACTCAATACGTAAAGGGTTTTCCTCCGTAAGTGGATATATATCAAGAATTCCACCACGTAAGCTAAACTCACCGGGCGCCTGCACCATTGAGCTTCTTTCATACCCCATTTCAATAAACTTAGCTAATATATTATCTAAGTCTATTTCTTCTCCGACTTCAAATCGCAGCTGATATTCCTGCCAAGTTGACATATTTGGTAAAAGACGTCTAAACCCTGCGACCGGTGTAATAATAACACCTTTTTGTAAGGCGCTTAAAGCATTAAGCACATCAATTCTTTGCCCCTTCAACTCAGGACTTGCGACACCGATTTCTGCTGCCATTAATTCATTTACAGGATACAAAAATAATTCATCTTCATGTAAGTATGATGCTAAATCATCATATATTCGCTGCGCTTGCAATAGATTATGAGTTACTACTAAGATAGGTCTGTTCGAATCCTTATATAGTGACGCGATATAAAGTGTTCGACTAGACCCTGATAATCCTGCGACAAGCTGCTCTCTTAATCCTTCATCTATTCCATTTATTACGGTCTTAAAGTCATCTTGCTCATAAAAAACTTGCAACAAACTTTCCAATCTAATCCCCTCCCCTCAAAACCTTAACGAAACTGGGTTAGCATACATCCCACGCTTCTTTGAAACTTCCCTATGATTACAAGTTTTCTATTACTATTGCTTTGTTAAAGATAGCTGTTGATTATTAAATACTTTTTGATTGTAGCGAAACGCACGAGACTCCTCGATAATGCTATCGCATTTTCTTCGTACGATGTAGGCCCTAAAGAAGCCTATTCAACGTCCTACGGGAAGATTGGTAGACAGAAGACCCCACAGGCGCTTACCGCCGAGGAGGCTCCCAAATCGCCCGCGGAAAGCGAGTGCAGTGGAGCGAAAATCAACATTGACGTTTTAACAGAGCTATTACTATAACAACAGATACCCTTGTAATGAACCATTTTATTAAACAGAAAAATGCTTTGGTATATGCCAAAGCGGTCAAAATTTATTGAATAAATGAATCACACTCATGATAATGTGGGTTTCTATTAAGAGCCTCATGGCAATCCTCACATATGGTTTTTACAATAATATCGCCATTTGTTTCATAGGAAATCATATCTTGGCGTTCATTGTCTGTTAATAAATGAAAACCTAGATTTGTGGCTTGAACAGTTTGGTTGTCAATACTACCAACATGATAGCCACAATGACGACAATGATAATGTATAGACATATATATCCTCCCCATAACGTTGTCATTATTAGTATGAACGCTAGGACAAGATATTATTCAATTAATATTATTGTACATTATATTTATTCATTACTTCCACATAAGACGTCTCTAACCATTCTAAGCAAGCCTCACTGCTCTTATCAATAGCTTGTTGTATTAAAGCTTGTTCTTCCTTGTGAAACGGACTTAACACATAGTCTGATATAGGTATTCTACCTTCAGGACGCCCTATCCCCACTCTAACACGCTTAAATTCTTGTGTACCTAAATGCTGAATAAGTGACTTAATTCCGTTATGGCCACCAGCACTACCTTTTGTTCGCAGGCGAATTTTCCCAGCAGGTAAATCCAAATCATCATACACAACGACAAGGTCATCAAGCTCTAATTTAAAATAATCTAACAATGGTCTTACACATTCCCCTGATAAATTCATATATGTTAATGGCTTAAGAAGTATGACCTTTTCGCCATTTTTATTTGCAACTGCATATATTCCTTTAAAATTTGTTTTATCAAAGGCCGTATGTAACCTTGATGCTAACTCATCCATAACCATAAATCCAACATTATGTCGCGTTTGTTTATATTGTAACCCAGGATTTCCTAATCCAACAATAAGCTTCACACAGTTCCCCCCAAGCTAAACCCTATCAAGTTTAGACAAGAATTTATATCTAAACATCCTCACATTTTTCATTGTCATGAGATTTGACCGGCCAGTAAAAGACCACCTTTTTGAAACAACACTCTATAATAGAGCGATGAAGTATATTTAACGCTTGCTAACAGCGTAATCTAGATTTTATTATATGTTAATCTAAAAGACGTAACCATGAACGGTTACGTCTATGAATTTTAATTACTCTTCTATCGTTGTCACGCCGGCTTTTTCATGAAAATCTTTTTCTTCTGCTTGTTCAGAAGCTTCTTCTTGTGTTTCATCAGCATGTAATTTCGGAGGTAAAATCGATACAACTACCTCGTTATCTTCATGCAGTATTTCATAATCTCTAAACATGCGGATATCACCAACATAGATTGAATCTCCAACCTCTAGGCTAGCAATATCTACATCAATGGCCTTTGGAACATCTGTGGCCGTTACCTTAATGGTCAGCTGGTGTAATGGTTGTTGCACAATTCCCCCAGCCTTTACGCCAGGCGCCTTTCCAATCAGATGCACGTTTACATCTACTTCTACTTTTGCAGAGCTATCAACAACTTGAAAATCTGCATGAGTAATCATCTCACCATGAATAGGATCCTTTTGATAATCATGGAGCATCACTGTATGTTGATCTCCATCTACTTGAAGAGTAATAATACCATTACGCCCATTTTCTTTAATAGTTCTTAAAAAATCATGACTATCAATCGTTACCGATTTATTCGCTACTTGACCACCATAAACAACTGCAGGTATTTTCCCTTCATTTCGAAGCTTTCTAAGCATAGATCTAGTGGAATTCTCACGAGAATTGGCTTGTAATTGTGCTGACATTTTAATCACCTTCCTATTTGGATAACGTTCTATCTAAAACTTCTCCAAAAATAGAAAGGTCTAAACATAATTTTTACTCTGTTTAGCTAATTCTTAATCGAATAAAGAACTAATTGACTGCTCTTCATGTACACGAATGATAGCTTCACCAATAATTGGTGCTACTGATAGCTCAATAACTTTATCGGTTTTCTTTTCTTCCGAAAGCTCAATTGTATTTAGGACAACTAGTTCCTTAATATTTGAGTTCTGAATGCGATCTATAGCTGGTCCTGATAATACTGGATGCGTACAAGCGGCATATACTTGTGTTGCACCGTTTTCAACTAAAGCATTAGCTGCTAACGTAATAGTACCAGCTGTATCGATAATATCATCAATTAGAATACATGTCTTACCTTGTACGTGCCCAACAATATTCATCACTTCAGCTACGTTAGGCTTGGGACGACGTTTATCAATTATTGCAATTGGCGCCTTTAAACGTTCAGCCAATTTACGTGCACGAGTAACACCGCCGTGATCAGGCGATACAATAACAACATCCTCAAAATTCTTTTCTTCAAAATAGTTAGCAATAATCGGTACTCCGAATAAATGGTCAATTGGAATATCAAAGAAACCTTGAATTTGTGGTGCATGTAAATCTAACGAAATGACACGAGTAGCTCCTGCTACTTGCAATAAATCAGCTACTAACTTAGCCGTTATCGGCTCACGAGAGCGTGCTTTACGATCTTGACGTGCATATCCATAGTACGGCATAACAATGTTAATTGTTTTCGCTGACGCACGCTTCAGCGCGTCAATCATAATAAGCAACTCCATAAGATGCTCGTTTACTGGAGCACTCGTAGACTGGATAATAAACACATCACAACCACGAATACTTTCCTCAATATTAATTTGCACTTCACCATCACTAAAACGTGTGACCGAACATTTACCAAGTTCAACACCAATCACTTTCGCAATTTGTTTTGCTAAAGTTTCATTCGAATTTAACGTAAATACTTTAAGGTTTGGATCAAGATATTGATTAGGCATTTTGTACAAGGAACCTCCAATTTATAGTGAACTTCTTATTTGTGCTTAGCAGCAGACTTTATTCTTTTATTTTTTTTGCATATTCCTCTTTATTAACTTGTCGAGCTCTCCCAATAGATAATGCATCAGCTGGAACATCATCTGTGATAGTTGATCCTGCAGCTACATACGCACCTGTTCCAATTGTAACTGGTGCAATTAAATTTGAGTTACAACCAATAAAAGCATTATCTTCTATAACTGTTTTATATTTATTCTTCCCATCATAGTTCACAGTAATAGTCCCACAGCCAATGTTCACAGATTGTCCCACTGAGCTATCACCGATATAACTTAAATGTGAAGCCTTACTTCCTTTACCAAACGAAGCTTTTTTAACTTCTACAAAATTCCCGATTTTAACATCATCTGATATAGATGATGATGGACGAATATGTGCAAACGGCCCTATTGCCACATCGCTTCCAATCTCACTGTCTGTTGCTACTGAATGACGTATATCAGTATGATTCCCAATTTTGCAATTTGAGATTTCACTATTTGGACCAATCGTACATTCCTCACCGATTTCAACATTTCCTTTTAAAACTGTTCCGGGATATATTATTGTGTCTTGACCAATGAAAACATTTGAATCTATATAAGTATTTTCAGGGTCAACAATAGTAACTCCTTGTAGCATATGCTTCTTAGCTATGCGAGCACGCATAATAGCCTCCGCTTGGGATAAAGCATATCGGTCATTTACACCCATTGTTTCATCAAAATTCTGTGTCATGAATGCTGTTACCTTTTCACCAGCTTGTTGTAATATTTCAATAACATCTGGTAGGTAGTACTCTCCTTGAACATTATCATTTGATACTTGCTCTAATGCTTGAAATAAAGCTTCATTATCGAAACAATATGTTCCCGTGTTTATTTCACATATCTCTCTCTCTTGCTCAGTGGCATCTTTATGCTCTACAATCTTCTGTAAATCACCTGACGTCGTTCTCACTACACGACCATAGCCAGTTGGATCAAAAGCGCTTGCCGTTAGGACAGTTACCTTCGCCTCTTGCTTTCCATGATGGTCCAGCAAAGACTGTAATGTTTCCTTTGTCAACAGCGGTGTATCTCCACAAACAACAAGAGTTGTTCCCGATTCGTTTTTTAATAAGTCACTAGCCTGCATAACAGCATGTGCTGTTCCAAGTTGTTCATTTTGCAGAACAAATTCACTTTTCCCTTGAAGCTGTGCTTTGACTACTTCCGCACCATGTCCGACAACCGTAACAATTTCAGATAAACCTATTTGTTGTAATTGATCAACTACATGCTCCACCATAGGCTTCCCACATACGGGATGTAACACTTTATATAACTTCGATTTCATGCGAGTTCCTTGACCAGCCGCCAAAACAACAGCATATCGATTATTTGACATTTACAGGCCTCCAATTTACCTTTTTACCCATTAAAAATATATCTTAAAAACAATAGGATTTCAAGGAAGTCTTTAATGAGGTGAAATAAGTGAGGAAATTATACGCGGGAAGGACCTTACAACCACAATAAAAAGAGCCCACTTTGTGTCAGTGTGGCTCTTGATGTAATATTTTTTTATGATGCACCTGCTTCTTCGAACTCGACTTCTTCTTCTCCTACACGGTGATATTCACCAAGGACAGCATCTTGAATCTTAGCACGAGTACTAGAGTTAATTGGATGGGCAATATCTCTAAATTCCCCATCAGGAGTACGCTTGCTTGGCATAGCAACGAATAAACCATTATTGCCATCAATAACTCGAATGTCATGAACAACAAATTCATGGTCTAGTGTAATTGATGCAATCGCTCTCATTCTTCCGTCTGTATTAACTCGTCGAAGCCTTACGTCAGTAACTTCCATGCATTTCACCACCTTATGATGTATAAGAAACTTGTATTAAGTATTCAACGTAAATATTCAATTTCCTTCTTATTCCTGCAAATTTTTTAAAAAATTTGTGATTAATATAATTTTTTTATTGAACATTAGTTTCTATCACTAAATATAATTCAATATTAGTATAACAAGCATGTAAGATAAGTAGATTATCTAAACAAAGCAACACCCCAAAAGATAGATATTCCACTCTAATTTTTGGGGTGAAGTACGAATAGTCATTTTTACCGAACCTTCGCAACGATACATTTTTAAACCTTTATATAACCGTGAGTAACAATGTTAAAAAACTGTGTCAAACACCTATAGGCTGAATACTATGTAAATGAATTAAGACGAAGGGAGAGCTTACATTGCATTACAATCAACAATACGATGCTATGTCACTATCTAGAGCGGGTGCTGAAATGAACATGGAGGATAAATACAATTTTTGTAACACTTATAATTTTTATATGATAGGCATTCATATGGAAGATGGAAACAGCTACGAAGGTATTCTTGAAAGGCATGATGATGACAATGTGTATTTATTAGTCCCTATAGGTGACATGGATGACAATCGCTTTGGATATGGTGGCTATGGTGGTCTTGGCTACGGAGGATATGGCGGGTTCGGTGGCTATGGCTATCCATATCGTTTTAGAAGATTCCGTCGCTTCCGCTTCCCGTTCTTTGGAATTCGCAGTTTCTTTTTCCCATTCTTCTTTTAAAAAACACACTCAGTAGGCGCTTGATCGTTCAAGCACCTACTTTTCTTAAATAAAAAACAAAACGCAAACATGTATATCTGAGTTCGTCAGTACACACCTTTGCGTTGCGCTAAATAGTTATTTAATTAGGGCAATAACCTCTATTTCCACTTTTGCATCCTTTGGTAAACGGGCTACCTGAACAGTGGATCGAGCAGGTTTATGATCACCAAAATACTCACTATATACTTCATTCATCTCTTGAAAGTCATTCATATCTTGTAGAAACACTGTTGTTTTAACTACTGTTCGTAATGTTGCGCCTGCGGCTAGTAAAACCGCTTCTATGTTTTTAAAAACTTGATGGGTTTGCTCTGTGATTGAACCTTCGATTAGTACCCCTTCAGCCGTCAATGGAATTTGCCCCGAGCTATAAAACATGTTATTGACTATAACGCCTTGAGAATATGGGCCAATCGCAGCCGGTGCTTGGTCCGTTTGAACAATTTTCATTGTTAACTTCTCCCCTCGTTCGCTTAATAGTTTCCTTTATCTACATGGATTTGTTTCTCTTTTATATTAACACTATGTAATCTTACGAGTGAAACATATTGTTGAACGAGTTTTTCCTCTGTTCCTTCTGCTTCAACAAGGACACCAATCCCTGACACAACAGCATTAAATTCCTCTAACAGACTAATCATACCTTGAATGGTACCGCCAGCCTTCATAAAATCATCAATGATGAGCACTCTTGAGCCTTCAGCTAAGCTACGTTTTGACAGCATCATTGTTTGGATGCGTTTTGACGAACCTGAAACGTAATTAATACTAACCGTAGAGCCTTCTGTCACATGCGTATCCCGTCTGACAATGACTACAGGCACATTTAAATAGTTTGCGGTAGCATACGCAAGCGGAATTCCTTTTGTGGCGACAGTCATTACAACGTCAATTTCAAGTTTAGCAAATATAGAGGCAAAAATTCGCCCTATAGCTTGAACTGTTTGGGGCTGACCTAGTATATCAGTCAAATACAAATAACCACCTGGTAATAACCGGTTTGGACTCGCCATCTTGTCACATAATGCTGCAATAAACTCATTTGTAGATTTTTCTTCAGCAGTCGGAATGTATTTTACCCCTCCCGCTGCACCTGGCACTGTCATAACTGTCCCAATACCTTGTTCCTCGAACGTTTGTTTAATAATTGTTAAATCTTCACTAATGGAAGACTTTGCAGAATCATATTTATCTGAGAAGTATGTTAACGGGATGAGTTGACGAGGGTGTTCACGTAAATGGTTTGTCATGTCAACTAATCGACTACTACGACGAAATTTCAAAACAGCATTCCTCCAAAACCCGAATATTATTGCTTAAATATTACACCAATATACGGATTTAATCAATAGTATGAGTTTCACCTAGCATTTGTACGGCAAAAACCTGATCACAAAAGCCTCTCAAACCATTGTAGATACGCTGCATTCGCGAATCATGCTTTACTAATCCAAAAACCGTCGGGCCACTCCCACTCATTAACACTGCATCAGCTCCAAACCGTTTCATTTGATCCTTTAAATGCGCAACCTCTGGATGCATTTGAAGCGTTACACTTTCAAGCGCATTCCCAACATGTTGACATACATCATCAAATCTACCGGTCTCAATTGCTGACACCATGGCCTGTACATCTGGTCTATTCGCTTTATTCAGTTCAAAATTGCGATATACATCCGCTGTTGAAACCCCTATCGTTGGTTTTGCAAGGATAACCCAACAGTGTGGAGGAGCCGGTAAGTGTTGAATCTTCTCCCCTCTACCTGTCGCTAACGCAGTGCCACCATACACACAAAATGAAACGTCCGAGCCTATCTTCGCCCCAATGGTAGCGAGTTCATCTAATGAAAGACCCAAACCCCATAATTGGTTTAAACCGCGTAACGTTGCTGCTGCATCGCTACTTCCACCAGCTAAACCAGCGGCAACTGGAATTAACTTTCTTATGGAAATCTGCACACCTTGTTTAACGTCAAACATGTCCTGTAGAAGCTTTGCTGCTTGATACGCTAAATTACGGTGATCCTCGGGAACAAAACGGCTATATGATTGAATCTTTATAGCTTTCGTCGGCAATAAAGTTAATTCTATTCGATCAGCCAAGTCTACAGTTGTCATTACCATTTCTACTTCATGATACCCATCAGAACGTTTACCGAGTACGTCTAATGATAAATTTATTTTTGCTGGCGCCTTTACGAGGAGCTTCATAATTATTCACCTACATCTTTCCCGAACTACATATATCGACATTTTACCATACTCTTATGCCTAGTGAAATGTTGTTTACTATTATGTAGTTTCATACGTATATACAAGTAAAACAAAAATAGCAATATAACTAAAAAGCGCCTAAGCATTAGGAGCTAGGCGCTGTAATTTATTTCTTATATTGACCTTCAACAAGACCTTGCTTTGCCATTTCCACTGCACGCTTTACCATATTACCTGCATCTTCAGCACGAATGCCTTTCCAACCTTTTGATTCAACCGTTTCATAAAAGCCTAAGTCTTTAGCAAGCTCTTCTTTAAATTTCTCATTCATAACACGAGATCTTCTTCTAGACATGAGGATACCGCCTTCCATGCATTTATTTTTATTAGTATTTGCTAACCTTTACTAATAAACACAAGGAAATAGATAAGCTTTCTGGTAAAAATGTTTTTATCCAAAGCATCCACATACCAAAAAGACCTGAACGCAGACAAAAGCCTGGCTGCTTCATGTTAGGTGGGAAAAATAGTATGACCTCCATAGGAGATTTTTTCGCGTCCATAATGGTAACACAATTTTTTTAAAAAAACAAAGTAAAGTAAAAAGACAGTAAACTGATTGTTTACTGTCCGCTTAAGGCCATACTCCCTGATGTTTCATCAAAGAATGTTAATTGAACTGTTTCTGTTAGTATATCTGCGTAGCTATAAGAGACTCTTTCAAATGAATTCTCTTCTTGGTCGAGTTCAATCACAAAAACGGCTGGATACGTCTCAGCTAAAACCCCTGAACGTTCAATCGTTTTACGACGTCCTCCGTTGGCTTTCAATGTTAGCCTTTTACCCAAATTGGAATCTAACACATGTTTAATATCCTTTAACGTTTTTGGCATGTATTTACTCCACCTCACTAATTTCATTATACGAAATAACACAAAAAAAGTCAAGCAAAAACTAAAATTATAACAATAAGACAAATTTACTGTCAATGTATTTTTACTGACAAAATAATATAAATTACAACAATTAATGTAACCAACATACAATGTAATATGTACTAACAAGAGAAAATATTATCAAAACTCGCGGTATTCCTCTATTTTTGTAGATTTTTTTTTTACAATCATTTTGTTTAATAACACCATCTCTACTTGAAAATGTTTCACAAAATACATTAAAGTCTCTCGCATTCCGCTACAATCAACAATTAATTAAAAACCAACATCGTTCTTAATCACAGCCAAAAATAAAAAAACCAAACGGAAGTATCCATTTGGTTCATTCTTCTTCACTATGGCGGTGAAACGGCATACCAGTTCGTAGCACTCCTTTCGTGTCAACGCCTCCTAAGCCTTTTTCACCTGTTAAAGTATTTCTCAATACATCCCATACATTCACATGCTCAATAAACGGGGTAAAACTAATTTTACCTACAATATAGACAGGATCTAACGCATGAATATTAATTCGAGTTGGTGAACTCGCAAAATTAGCACCTGCTCGAATCAATGATTCAAAATGTGATTGACATGCGCCTGCGAAAATCACAAGTTGATCAAGGTTCGGCACGTGACGGCGTGCTTTTCTTACCGTCTGGACGAAATGTTTCGAATGACGATATGCATTCAAGTCATGCTTTTTGCCTTTAGATTTTGAATAGGCATCATGACCTGTAATAACAAGAATATCTGGTCGATATCTTTCGATTAGTTCATCTATTTTCTCTGGCATTTCTGTTTCCAAACAATGTACGCCATGAACGGGAACCCCAATTCTCTCGTAAAGAGCTAAACATTTACGTAAGTATACAGGATCACCATCTAAATGTAGTACTTTACCCGGTATTTGAAAAAAATCCAATTTTGAATGATACCCATTTGTGGCATAAAACTCATGCTTTTCTCGCAATAGTGAATAATCCTGCTTAAACAATTCAAACGATTGGTCCACAAGCTCTTCCTGTTGCTTTTGTCGGGCCATATGCTCACTTGTATCAATGAGTTGCAAGTCTTCATACGGTGCGTCTGCCATAAGTCTCATATCTTCTCCGTATAAAATAACGATTGACTGCCCTGACTCATTTTCTTTTATATTTACAACACGAAAATAAATATCACATTTATATGATAGACGCCCTACAATGTCACCGACCTTAATAGCCATAAGATTCACTCCATTTTAGACAGGTCTGTTGCCCTTCTCTATAAATTAGGCTATGCACCCTAGACTGAATCGGTGACAAGAAAGAATGCTATCCAATACGTTGTCGATAGTCTCTTTTTATGCTTTATATACATTGAAAAAACCTAGAGAATATCTCTAGGCTTCTTAGCGAGTGATAGCGTAAATATTATTACTTAAAGTAGCAAATTCTTGAATAGATAACGTTTCTCCACGTCTTTTCGGATCAATTTCCGACTCAAGTAACACTTTTTCAATTATTGCTTTTTCGACATTCTTGAAGTGATTTGATAAATTATTAAAAATTGTTTTTCGTCTTTGAGCAAAGCTCGCTTTTACCACTTCAAAGAAAAACTGCTCATTGCTTGTTTCTACAGCTGGTTTTTCCCGTCTAGTTAATCGAATTACCGCCGAATCTACATTAGGTTGAGGAACAAATACCGTTTTAGGAACAATAAGGACAGTCTTAGCCTCGGTATAATACTGCACCGCGATAGATAAAGAACCGTAATCCTTTGTACCTGGCTTAGCTGCCATTCGGTCTGCTACTTCCTTCTGTAGCATAACCGTAATAGAGTCAATTGGAATATTTTCTGATAGCAGCTTCATGACAATAGGTGTCGTAACATAGTAAGGGAGATTAGCTACAACCTTTAAAGATTTTGCATTAGGAAACTCATCTTTAATAACTGTTTCAATATCTGCTTCAAGTACATCTTTATGAACAACCGTTACATTATCATATGGTGCTAATGTGTCAGCAAGTATCGGCAATAACCTCTGATCAATTTCAAAAGCAACAACCTTGTTTGCCCTTTTTGCTAATTGCTCTGTTAGTGCACCAATACCTGGCCCTATCTCAATTGCTCCTGTATCTTCTGTAACACCCGCTTCATCAACAATACGTCTTAATATATTCGTATCTATAAGGAAGTTTTGCCCTAAGCTTTTTTTGAAGGAAAAATTATGCTTTTGTAAAATCTCTTTCGTTCGTGTAGGAGTTGCAATATCTTTATTCATTACTTTCTATCCTCCTCCTGAAAAATCTGTATCATAGCATTACGAAATGCTTCCTCAGTCACTTTAAACATAGCTAAGCGCTTTTGTAGTTGTTTTGCATTTGTATATCCTATATGTAACATGTCTCCAAGCTTCTCACGTCTTGCACGAGCATGCTCGCCCCCTATAAGACCCGCTAGCAATAGCTCTTCATATGGTATAAGCAACTCATACTCTCCTTGCTCCTCATGCGCATCGGCTAAGGCCCTTCTTATTGACTCAACAGAAGCATGTTCAACACCTAGTCCTTTACTATTTTTTGCAATGGCTTCTTGCTTTGGTAAAAAAGCATGTCTACAGCCAGGTACATGTTGCTGAATCGTTTTACGAATCTTTTCTCCAGGATAATCTGGGTCAGTAAATACAATGACACCACGTGTTTCTTGAGCCTTTCTTATCATTAACAACGTCTTTTCATTAATGGCAGATCCATTTGTTTCAATCGTATCTGCATTAACAGCACGTTTGATTGCAACGGTGTCATCCTTGCCCTCAACGACTATAATTTCTCTTAGCTTCTTCATAAGTTTCCTCCAAATGCTGTAACCAATCCACTAATTATCTCGTCTCTATTATTGAACTCATTACATTTTATACTATTACATCATAATTAACAAAAACAAAAAAATGATTTAAACATTTACATTTTAAATGGCAAACAAAAAAGAGAGGCGTCTAGCACCTCCCTTTGCTTTTAGTCTAGTATTTTTATTTTCACTTTGCGTACTCCCCAACGATAAGCGCGGGACTTATCTGGGATAAATACATCAATTTTATAACCTTTAATGGCTGAGCCTATATCCCCAGCAATAGCATAGCCATAGCCTTCAACATACACTTTAGTACCTAGTGGAATGATACTAGGGTCAACAGCAATGACCTTCAAGTCTGGGTTTGCACGTAAATTTATTCCCGTGGTTGTGATGCCTGAGCATCCTGTACAATATGCAGTATATGCAGTGGCTGTAACATAAAATTCTTCCACGACTTCACTTGAGCCACGAGATACGGGTTGGAGTACCTTAGTACCGACAGCAACTACACGATCTTTACTTTTTTGAATCTCTTCTGTTTTGATTAGCTCACGAGATACTTCTTGACCATTTTCTAAAAAGACCTCGTAGTATTTAGCTACGATACCTTTTGTGCCTTGTTCTAAGACTCTTTCTTTTCCTTTGTCTAAGGATGAGTCCTTTTTCGTAACAACTGCATAGTCAACTGGTTCTTCCACTACATCGGTGACTTTTTCTACTCGAACGATTTGGACAGTAGCGTCCTTTGTAACCAATTCGTCCAGTGCTGGTTCGACTCGATCATATTCTTGTAATGTGATCTCTTGTTGTTTTAAAAAGTCAGCGACCGTAATCGAAGTTGACCAAACATGCTTCTCTTCATCTAACCCATCTTGTAACGTTACTTCAAATGCTGCTTTAACAGAGATAGTCATATCCTTTTCTATCTTTGTCAATAACGGTGGGATAACTTCATCATGGTCTTTGATAGCAATCTTTTCAGCTTGCAACATACTTTCAACAGTATCTGCTGCTGTCCAAATACTCCTAGTCTCTCCATCAAGGGCAAGTGTTACAGGGACAGATGCTTTCCATTGAAAAGATAAATCTCCGTTAATTTCAGTATTTAATGCATGTGACAAATAATCTTCATCTCGTACTTGTATATCATAGATTGCAAGAATGTCAGCTATTGTACTAGCATGTGTACGTATTGTTTCTTGTTTTCCGTCTAAATCTAATGTAACGGTATGTTTTGTGAATTCGTACACGGTAAAGCCTACAATCAGAGCTAATGCGGCGATACTGCTCAATATTACTGTTAATCTCTTAGTCTTACTTTTTGAGATTAACATATCTTTCATTTTCTGCATTTTCTGAAGCAATCTTAACGCCTCCTTCTCGGAGATTATATAGACTTTCTTTGCTATCTGTCAACCCAAGTACCTCAACCCGTACAACCTATTATGCACAGGTCCTTGATTTTTGCAAAGCTAGACTATTCGACACAATGGCAGGTGATGCTGCCAAAATTGTAGAAAGGTTGCTGACTTTCCTACACTTTGACAAGCATCATTTTCATTCGATAAATTAATTTGTCAGTTTATGTTGAATACTTTTTTCGCATTTTGACTTGTAATATTTGCTACTTCTTTCAAGGACAAACCCTTAAGCTCTGCAATTTGCTCAGCGACTAACTTAACATAAGCTGGCTCATTTCTCTTTCCGCGATGTGGATGAGGAGTTAAATATGGACAATCCGTTTCAATGAGTAATTTTTCAATCGGAATGTCACGCGCTACTTCTTTTGGCTTCTTTGCATTTTTAAAAGTAACCGGTCCTCCTAAAGAAATATAAAAATTCATTTCTACACATTGTTGAGCAATTTCCACACTGCCACTATAACAGTGCATGATGCCACCAACCTCTGCGGCATTCTCCTCTTTTAGAATTGTAACGATATCTTCTGTTGCATCACGATTGTGAATAATGATGGGTAACTTAACCCTTTTAGCTAAAGCAATTTGTTTACGAAATACATCTTGTTGTATGTCTTTCGGAGATTTATCCCAGTAATAGTCTAGTCCCATTTCACCTAGTGCCACTACTTTCGGATGAGCTGCAAGCTCTTCAATCATCTGTAAATCTTCGTCTGTCATATCAATTGCATCAACGGGATGCCAACCAACAGCTGCATAAATAAAAGGATACGTATTAGCGAGCTGCATTGCTTTGTCAATTGTTTTACGATCAAAGCCTATAACGACTATGTGCGAGACACCTACGTTTTGTGCTCGTTCTATAACTTCTTCTACATCTTCATCAAATTGGTCAGCGTTTAAATGTGCATGTGTATCAAAAAGCATTTTTAAAACTCCTTTGTCCACAGAATAATATTAACATGCTAATTGGAAAAGCGTCCTTACGCCACTGTATCATTTTTATTACGTTTTCATGTCAAAGCGATAAATCCCGACAAACATAGTTTTTATTAGTATGTATTCGACAAAACTTTGTGACAACTTTTCAACAACAGCAAAAGTAATAATGATGTCATCGCTACATACTAGTATCTATGTAACGATTCTTCTAGTCACGCGTTACCATATTTAGAAAAGCGTAAGCGCCTTGCTCAGCCCCGACCAGCTTAAGACATCCCCCGCACCGCAGGAACGGCCTCGGGTCACGGCTTAAAACCTCGAAGGACTAGGCGCTAGAGCTAGTCACTAATCTAGGTTAAAAAACTTATACTTTTAACGTTTAAAAAGAAAAGGCGCCCGTATAAAGCACCTTTCCCGTTGAATACTTATTATTTTACTTTTGCCCCAAGTGGAAGAGAGTCATCCACAGTTGCAAGTGATAATTTGCCTTCTCCAGAACCTGCAAGAATCATTCCTTCTGAAAGTTCCCCACGAAGCTTAACAGGCTTTAAGTTTGTAACACAAATTACACGCTTTCCTACTAATTCTTCGGGTTTATAATATTGTGCAATACCAGATACAACCTGACGTTTTTCAAATCCTAAATCAAGCTGTAGTTTCAACAGCTTATCAGCCTTTTTAACAGGTTCTGCATGAATAACTTGAGCTACACGTAACTCTACTTTCATAAAATCATCGATTGTAATCTCAGCTGCCTTTTCTTCAGCTTTTTCTGTTTCTACCTGTTTTACCTCTGACTTAGGAGGTTGCATCATGTTTTTTATAAATGCTACTTCCTCTTCAACATCTAAACGTGGAAAGATTGGATCAGCTTTCTTGACCTTTGTTCCATTTGGAATGGCTCCAAAGTCTTCTAAGCTATCCCAAGTTTGTAATGAACTCTCATTTATTCCAAGCTGCGCAAACATATTTACAGGTGCTTTTGTCACAAACGGCTGTAGCATGATAGCTATATGTCGAAGAGCTTCTGCTAAATGAGTCATAACAGCTGCTAAACGATCCTTGTTTTCCTCGTCCTTTGCGAGTATCCAAGGTTGCGTTTCATCAATATATTTATTTGAACGACTAACAAATTGCCAAATCGTTGAAAGTACTACAGAAAACTGCATATTTTCCATTTCTTTCTCGTACTTTCCCTTTGTCTCTTTCGCCATTCTAACCAATTCTTCATCGTACTGACTTGTCGTACCAGTGTAAGCAGGAATTACACCATTAAAATAACGGTCAATCATGGCAACTGTTCTATTAAGTAAATTTCCTAAATCATTTGCAAGATCGTAATTAATACGTTCAACGAAGGCTTCAGGTGTAAATACACCATCTGCTCCAAATGGTACTTCACGCAATAAATAATATCGCAATGCGTCTAGACCATAACGATCAGTCAAAGGTATTGGATCGACAACATTGCCCTTTGATTTTGACATCTTACCATCCTTCATTAATAACCATCCATGTGCAAAAACCTTTTTAGGTAAAGGCAAATCAAGCGCCATTAGCATAATTGGCCAATAAATCGTATGGAAGCGAACAATTTCTTTTCCTACTAAGTGAACATCCGCCGGCCAATATGTTTGATATTTTTTATCATCATCTGTTCCGTATCCAAGAGCTGTAATATAGTTTGATAAGGCATCAATCCAAACATAAATGACATGCTTTGGATTCCCTGGAACCTTAACCCCCCAATCAAACGTCGTTCTTGAAACAGCTAAATCTTCTAACCCCGGTTTAATGAAGTTGTTGATCATTTCATTTTTTCTAGATTCTGGTTGAATAAAGTCTGGGTTTTCATTGTAGTAAGCGATAAGACGGTCTACATATTTACTCATTTTAAAGAAGTACGATTCTTCTCTTACTTTTTCTACTGGTCTTTTACAGTCTGGACAATTTCCATCTTCAAGCTGTCTTTCTGTATAGAACGCCTCGCAGTCAGTGCAGTACCATCCTTCATATTCATCTAAATATATATCACCCTGTTCAACAAGCTTTTCAAAAATTTTCTCTACCACTTCTTTATGTCGATTTTCCGTAGTTCGAATAAAATCATCATAAGATATATCAAGTTTTCCCCATAAATCTTTTATACCTGCCACAATATCATCTACATATTTTTGTGGAGAGACGCTATTTTGCTCTGCTTTACGTTGAATTTTCTGTCCATGTTCATCCGTTCCAGTTAAATACATTACATTGTAGCCACGTAATCTTTTATATCGTGCCATCGCATCACCTGCAACCGTTGTATAGGCATGTCCGATATGTAAGTTACCGCTTGGATAATAAATTGGTGTTGTGATGTAGAAGGTTTTCTCCATCTACTAGTCCCTCCTTTAAAATTAGCTTTTCATGTTCAATAACATATTAGTAAGAAAGCCCTCGCCCAATGGACGAGAGCGCTACTATGAATTATGTATGAAGTTATACGTTTCTAAGCATAGCCTATTATATCAGATAAATATACATAATGTCTCTGACCCTTGTCAATTGAAGGAAATAATCCATTCAAATTTTCGACAAAATTCCATACCAATTTATCCCTTAGTTCGACAAATTGTTGATTTTTGTCGAATATTAATTATAATAGAGATTGCTAGTATTTCAAATTGCTGACAGTTGTTTTTTCAACATAGTACTATCATACCAACGATTACTACCATTTATGAAACTAGTTCTACTATTTTCAAAATAAATATTATTGACTTATTTGGGAATCAATGGTATCATCGTCTATATCAGTATTTGTCGAATATTGTTGAATCTTGTAACTAAACAATCCAATAAATTATCCATATATTTGGGAGGAGAACTAAAAAAATGAAATCTACAGGTATTGTTCGTAAAGTTGATGAGTTAGGTCGTGTTGTTATTCCAATAGAGCTTCGTCGTACATTAGGAATTGCAGAAAAGGATGCACTTGAAATTTATGTTGATGATGAGCGTATCATCCTTAAAAAATATAAGCCAAATATGACTTGCCAAATTACTGGTGAAGTATCTGATGATAACTTAACACTTGCTGGTGGGAAAATCATTTTAAGCCGTGAAGGTGCAGAACAAATGATCAGTGAAATTCAAAACAGCCTACAAAGCGCAAAATAATAAAGAGAAGAAAAAACCTCTACACGAAAGTGAATAGAGTACTTCTCTTCTCTATATAATAGGAGTGCCGAATCTCGACAGTATTTCGTTGATTCATACTTCTGTTATTTTAAAAAAGCTGGTCCTATGACCAGCTTTTTTTATTTATTCCACATGATAAGCTTGATACACTTCACGTTTTTGCATATCTCGATCTTTGGCAACTTGTTTAATAGCATCTTTACTAGGTAGTTCCTTAATCTGAATATAGTGCTCAACATGTTGAGCAATAGAAAGAGTTTGCCACCACTCTGATGCTTCGTTCGTTATATCTCCTGTAAAGCCCTCAATAATTAAACAGAGCTCTCCTTTTACTTCTTCTTTATTAGCCCATGCAAGACATTCCTCTACTGACCCTCTTATATACTCTTCATAACGCTTTGTAAGCTCACGTGCGATAGAAATTCGACGGTTTCCAAATACCTCTAAAATGGCTTGTAAAGTGTCGCCGATTCTATGCGGAGATTCATATAGCATAATAGTGGCTTGGATATTCTTTAATTTATTTAACTCCTCTAGCCTCTGTCTTTTTTGACGATTAATAAAACCATAAAAATAAAATGGCTGAGTCATGAGTCCACTTGCTGTCAGTGCCGTAAGAGCTGCATTCGCACCTGGTAACGCTACTACCTTTAACTGATTAGCGGTGGCTTCTGCTACTAATTCGAATCCGGGGTCTGAAATTGTCGGCATACCTGCATCGCTTACGAGAGCAATCTGCTTGCCACTGATCAGGTCTTCCATAATCCTGCTACCAGCATTTTGCTTGTTATGCTCATGATAGCTTACTATAGAGGTGTTAATTTCAAAGTGATTACATAGCTTTTTCGTATGTCTAGTGTCCTCTGCTGCAATGTAGTCAACCTGCTTTAACACATGTATAGCACGGAATGTCATATCATCTAGATTTCCAATGGGTGTTGGAACTAAATATAAGACACCTCCTTGCATGGACTGTTCAAAGCTTTTTTGCTGCCACATGATGTCCTTCTCCCTTCGCTACATATTGCTCTTTTTGAAGTCGAGTTAACTGTTTAAATTTATACTCAGCCTGCATCGCCTCCGACTTTGAAGCAAATGTTTCATAAAATATTAGATTAACAGGCCGCCTAGCACGGGTATATTTAGCGCCTTTTCCTTCATTATGTACTTGAATTCTCTTCTCAATATCATTTGTATAGCCTGCATAATAGCTGTTATCATCACATTCCAGTACGTAAAAGTAATGGTTATTTGTCTCCATATAATATCCTTCTGACATCCGGTGTGTATTCGTTGTTATTGTCATAAACGAATAAAGGAGGTAGTACCTTTAAATCTGCCTTACCATCTTTCATTCCTTCAATTAATATCGTGTTTGCATCCTTTCCTTGCTTTGGATACACAAATTGCAATCGCTTCGGCTCTAAACGATACTTTCTCATATACTGCACAATATCAAGTAACCTTCCTGGACGATGCACAAAAGCAGCTTTCCCACCCTGCTTCAACAACTGGCTACTAACCCGAACAACATCTTCTAGCGTACAGTATATCTCATGCCTTGCTATAGCTAAATGTTCGTTTTCATTTATCTCATCCCGTTTAGGCGTAGCGAAATAAGGGGGATTACAAGTTACTACATCATACTTCTCTTGTCCTAATACACTTGGCATGTTGTTTAGATCATCATGGATATACCGAATCCTTTCTTGTAGGTTATTATATTCAATACTCCTTTGAGCCATATCATAAAGGCGCTCTTGAATCTCAACACCAATAATGTCTACCTTTGTACGCGTACTTAGCAATAGTGGTACAACACCATTACCTGTACATAAATCAATAATCTTTCCACGCTGAAGTGGTACATATGCAAAACGAGCTAATAAAACGGCATCTAGTGAAAATGCAAATACGGATGGACTTTGTATTATACGTAAATCTTCTGCCAACAAATAGTCTAATCGCTCGTCTCCTTTTAATTCAATCATGCTACCTAAACCCTTTCATACAGACTTCATCATAAAGCCTATTATATACAAAAACCCTCCGTATACGAAACATACTGATAAGAAATCGTTCAGTTACTTCATATATTTGTTACTCACACTCACTTATGAGAACATTATATAAGTAAATCCGTGACACCAATTTTTATTGTTAACTAAGACCGATAAGCTTCTCTGATAGCCCACACCTAAAAAGTTAGAATTTTCTCGTGCAGGATCACAGCATTTATATTTTTTAAGCTGAAAATTACATATAAAAACGAGCCTAGGATTGTCCCTAAGCTCGTTTTATTTTTTATTTAAAAACATCAAACAAAACAAACAATCTTCATCTTGGCGCGGACTGCCAAAATGTACGTTGCAAATATGAAAGCCTTCCTGATATAGGCGAGCTAAGTTGTCATAGCCCTCTCCCACATCATGTTGCTTTTCGGTTTTTTTCTTTGTTCGTTGCTTTGTTTGCTTAGTTGTCGATGCAGACTTTGAGGCTGAGTCTTGCTCAAAGCGATTTCTAAGGTGGTCATTCTCTACCAACAGTCGGTTATTTTCCTCTAAGAGCTGTGCTAAATGCACCTTCACTTCACCTAATTGTTTATATAAGGCGCCGATCTGCTCTTCCATGTTAATAACCACATCAAACAGTTCTTTTCTTTCCACGTCTTTCCACCTCTACTCTGCAGCTTGAATCGAAATGACCCCTTCGTTCATTAGTTCTTCGAGAGTATATTCTAACGTGCTTTCCCGGTCTGCCAACTCTACCTGTATAACTCTTTCTAGAATGTTTAAGCCAACAACCGTTCCCATTCCATCAGGTGTCTCAATAGATTCACCAATATCCGGCAGCTGCTCTTTTGCAGATTCATACTCATCATTTTCATATTTCAAGCAACACATCAATCTTCCACATAATCCAGAAATTTTTGTTGGATTTAATGATAAATTTTGATCCTTTGCCATCTTAATTGATACAGGTTCAAAATCCCCTAAAAATGTTGAGCAACATAGCATCCTTCCACATGGACCTATACCACCAAGCATTTTTGCTTCATCTCTCACACCAATTTGCCGAAGCTCTATACGAGTACGGAAAATTGCTGCTAAATCCTTAACAAGTTCACGGAAGTCTACTCGACCATCCGCTGTAAAATAAAATATTACTTTATTACGATCAAACGTGTATTCAACATCTACTAGCTTCATGTCTAGATTGTGTTCAATCACCTTTTGGATACAAGTCTCTTCAGCCTCTCTAGCAGACTGTTTATTCTCTTGTACAATTTGTATATCTTCTTCCGTAGCAAGTCGTATAACTTTTTTGAGTGGTAACACTACATCTTGTTCCTCCACTCGCTTACGCCCAATAACAGCCTTTCCAAACTCTATACCACGAACAGTTTCTACAATAACGAATTCGCCACCGTCGATTACTAAATCGCCAGGGTCGAAATAATATATTTTACCCGCTTTTTTAAAGCGTACACCTACTACGTCATACAAGCTCTAATCCCTCCTGCAAATTCAACACGAGTTGCTCCATTAACAGCTGTAAATTCACATTAGTTGTGAGACGACCCTTTGTTTCTAAAACAACTGTCATTTGTTTAGTTAATCTCTTTTGTGAAACCTTTAGAGCTATCGACTTTCGTGTTTCCAATAAATCAATATATACGACCTGGTCTAAATTTCCTAACTGAATATATAATAAATCTCTATAAATGAGTAATAATAAATCTAACCCGATAAGCATTCTTTGTTTATCTGAGAAATGCGGCATCCATTCACTAGGAATGAACACGAATAGTTGGTTTGCCTTATCGGAATTTCTAAGCATTTCATCTAATTGTAGCACCAACTGACGGGCTTGTGCAAACCATTCATCTGAACATAGTTCACGAGCCTCCTCAATACTGTTAGTCAGTTGCGCAGCAAGTCTAGCACTAGACTCTGAGGTTCCTTCACTTACTAATTTTCTTGCCAAAATCTCTGGAGCAAGAGGAGTAAATGCTATCATTTGGCATCTTGATACTATAGTATCTAATAGTCTATGCGTTTGCTCAGTTAAAAGTATCGCCACTGTTTCCTTACCAACTGGCTCTTCGAGAAACTTTAACAAACTATTAGCTGCTCGAGCTGTCATACGATCAACATGCTCAACAATATATATTTTTTTATTTGATTCAAGCCCTGTTTTTGTAAATTCTTCTTTCAGGCTAAGAATTTGCTCTTTTTTTATTGAATTTCCATCAGGCTCAACATAATGAACATCGGGATGATTTCCAGACTCTATCCGTTTACAATTTCTACATTGATTACACGGTAGATAACTCGTCCGTTCAATACATAAAAGACTTTTAGCAAATAATAAACTAGCAGCCTTTTTACCGGTGCCCTTTGTACCCTCAAATATATATGCGTGGGCCACTCTATCTCGCACAACAGCGTTAGCTAATATTTTCATAGCGACAGGTTGACTTTTTTCAAGCAGCTCCCACGTACTTAT
This sequence comes from Bacillus sp. HMF5848, assembly GCF_003944835.1. Lineage (GTDB taxonomy): Bacteria > Bacillota > Bacilli > Bacillales > HMF5848 > HMF5848. The sequence goes on along the minus strand of NZ_RWIV01000001.1, from coordinate 45,510 downwards.
CACATTACATCCCTCATTACATATCTATTTATCCTTATTACGTATATATATTAATAAGTAGGCCCTTTATTTCACCAATCTTGTCTAAGATGTCTATCGATGGTGCTTCCTTTTGCATAATATCATCAGTTAGATGAAGAAGCTCCTTTTCAACTTGCTCTACAATTTGTAAGCGGCGGCCTTGTCCTTCAAAACTCCAGCTATGTGATTCTTTTATATTTAACCCATAGTCAACAGCTTGTTTAATATATTTTTTCACGAAACCTTTAAATCTTGCTAAGTCTTGAAAAGTTCGTGACCGAGCTAGCCTCTCACCAGCAACCTCTATATCTTTCATAAGTGCATGTAACTCGTTCAGCTGTAATTGCCGTCCTTGCTGTTGCACCATATCAGCAAAACCCTTTTGTCCTGAACGGGACAATCTGCTATCATACTTAGAAACATCTAATGCTGTTCGTAATTCTTTATCAATTTTCATAACAGCCTACTCCTAAAACTGGTGAAATTGTTCAACAGGGAGAACAAACACGGTCGCTCCTCCTACCTCTACTTCCACAGGATATGGTACATAGGAATCTGCGTTCCCACCCATCGGGGATACAGGCGCGACTAACTGCCCTCTATTTTGACAATTTTCTTTTATTATTTCTAGTGCTTTATCTACACGAATATCCTCAGTTCCAATAAGGAAAGTCGTATTACCTGACTTTAAAAAGCCCCCCGTACTAGCAAGCTTAGTTGCACGAAAATTATTTTTAACTAGTGCACTCGATAATCTAGAGCTATCTTGGTCTTGGACTACAGCCATAATTAGCTTCATGGTTGTTGCCTCCCTATAGTTTATTTTATCATGTTTCGCCTTTAGTAACATGTTGCAAATATTTCATAATGTTATAATCATTATATCAAGAATAGTGTTATGTTTAACGTTAATTTTCTAAAAATTTAGATATAGCTTCAATAGCTTGTTTTGCTACCAAGTTGATAGATTGTTCCGCATTAATTACTGTTATTCTATCTTGATATTGTTCAATTATTTTAAGATAGCCCGCTTCCACTTTTTTGTGAAAATCTAGGGCTTCAAGATCTAAGCGATTTACTTCACGTTCCACATTAGCCGCAATTCTTTTTAAGCCTACTTCAGGTGATATTTTAAAATATACGGTTAAATCAGGCATATGGCCCTCTATAGCAAACTCATTTATTTGCAAAACATCTTTTATACCAAGCCCTCTTGCAAAACCCTGATATGCTAAAGAACTATCAATAAAACGGTCACATAAAACAATGTGTCCCTTTTTTAAAGCCGGTATAACCTTTTCAACTAGATGTTGTCTACGGGCAGCTGCATAAAGTAACGCCTCTGTTCTTGGGTCCATTTCAGTATGACTTGGATTCAGTATTACTTCTCTAATTTTTTCAGCAATTTTTATTCCGCCTGGTTCCCTTGTAACAGTGACTTCATAATTTTTATCCTTTAAATACTGTTCCAGTATAGTTATAATTGTTGTTTTCCCCGCACCTTCTGGTCCCTCAAATGTAAAAAAATACACTATTATAAACTCCTTTAAAATTACTTTGTTTTTTCCTTGTACACTTGTACGACATTAGCTTGTACAATAGATTCGTTTTGAAAGTTTCCACCGTTTTGAATGAGATGCTCAATCAAAAGAACATGATCTATTGTAAATGTTTCTCCTAAAGTAATGATAGGTATGCCAGGAGGATATGGAATGATTGCTTCCGCACACATCCTTCCAACAGCATTTTTCATATGTAAGTGCTCAGTCTCAAGCATCGATAGCTCTTTGAAAGTTAGTTTTGGTTTGGATACTTTTGGTATTTTCACTGCTTGTTCTATTGGAGCTTTTGTCACATCTCGCATTTCATGTATTTCAGCTTTAAGGGCCTTTTTCATACGTGATAAGATGTGAGTGTACTCATATGAGTCAGATAACGGTAAAACAAGCACTACATTATAAAAATCAGCCATTTCTACAAATATACCAACAGATTGTAGTCTTGATTGTAAATCATAACCAGATAGGCCGTTTCCTGACTGTAATACGAGTTTTAGTATATCCTGTTTATAATCTTCACTATGTGCTGTAGCAATTTTTATTTCAGGTATTTCATTTATAATATTTTCTTTAAAAGCCTCTATCATTGTTACTATCTTATGAAACTTTTCTTTGTCTCGATGGATACTAGCAATATAAAAACGTGCGAGGTCAAGTGATGCCATTATCGGATATGATGGACTGCTAGACTGCAGCATATGCAAATAGGTTTTAATAGCCTTTTGTGACGCTCTATTGCCTTTAATATGTAAAAATGAGCCCATAGTCATTGCAGGCAATGTTTTATGTGCCGACTGTACAACAACATCTGCACCTAATGTTATGGCTGACGGAGGGAAAGGACCACCAAGTGCGAAATGTGCCCCGTGAGCTTCATCAATAAGTACTAGCATATCATGGCTATGAGCCAATTCGATGATGCTTTTAATATCATAGGCCATACCATAATAATTTGGATACGTTAATATTACCGCTTTAGCATATGGATATACTGTTACTGCTTCTTTCATTGTCTCTAGCGTAACTGCTCCACTAACCTTCATAGATTTATCATACTCCGGTGCTACATATACAGGGTCAACTCCTGCTAACTGTAAGCCGTGAAAAACCGATTTATGACAATTCCGCTGAACTAAAACTGTATCATTCTCGTTACAATGCGCTAATATCATTGCTAAGTTACCGACTGTAGATCCATTCACTAGAAAAAAAGTCTTTTCCGAACCATAGTAATCACTAGCAAGGCTTTCTGCCTTTGCGATACAGCCAGTCGGAGCATGAAGGTCATCTAATCCGGCTAATTCTGTTACATCATATTTATATAAATTTCGGAAGTCGCTATTATCATTTGCCATTACAACTCCATTTTTATGCCCTGGCACGTGAAATGAAATAGGACTTTTATGTATATGCTCTAACAGAGCATTATAAAGAGGCGTATCCATATGATTCATAAACTTTTATAAATCCTCTCTTACTATAAAGTTAATCTTATTCATTGTATCATAATTGAAATTAGCATTGAATCTTGCCTAAAGAAGAGGCTACATGAACTTATGTTTGTTGGCATATTACATATAGGCGGGGATGGGCTAAGGATAGGAAGGCTAGCTAGACAACAGCTTTGGCTCACGGAATTTTAACGGCTTAGAAAGACGCAAGTCGGCCGCTTAATTGCGACAAGCACATGATAAGTGCCGTCAGTCCACAAAAACGCAACATCCTACCTCGTTGTCAACACTAGCCGTCGTAAGTCCTGACTTACAGAAGCGTTTAGCTAATGACCAAGGATAGGATCGGCTTTAAAAAGTTGTTCCGTTTAAGCAACATTGATCTGTATTTTTCTCTCGAGTCGCTGGCGTTATAGAGAGACAACTATTGTCAGAGTTTATATATTATCCTAACTACAAAAAGAGCCCATTATTGGGCTCCTTCATTTTGAAACTGTTTTATAGCCGCCGAAGCTTTTTTAAGCTTTATTAAGTATTCCTTATATTTAGGGTCACTTGTTTCTGTGTGAATCAATTCCTGCTCACACTTCATACAAATAAAAGTTGTATATAAATGAATTCCCTTTACTCTCGTTTCATTGCATATTGCACATGTTTCCCCAAGTTCTTGTGTTAATGTAAGTGAATTCAATGCCTCCACCTCCTAGACCTAGGATAGACAAATTTTCATAAATGTATACAAAATTTAAAATATTATAAAATACTTATCCATACTATAATGTCGTTTATAAATTGTATGTATGACAAAACGTGTCCGTGTTTGTCACATTGTAAAAAGATTAATTTGCTAAAAAGAATTAAAAAAAGTTCATGGAAACTAGCCCTAAATGACGACCTTCCGTGTACACTACAGTTTTGATTTATCATAAGGAATCTAGGTTTAAAACTTTTATACTTTCAATAAAACTTTTGCTACAAAAAGTAGTTATAATGACCCTTTTTTCTTTCACCGTTATATAACGAGAGTGAAAGGAGGTGGGGGAGATGATAAATAGTAATATTAAAGATTCTCAACTGCGTATAGTGTATGTTGTTGGTTCTGATGAGAATGGAGAGCCAATATTTAAAAACAAAAACTACAACAATGTTAAAACAGAAGCTGTTGCGGATCAATTGTTTGCTGTGGCACAGGCGATAGCTAGTCTACAACAGCATACGGTAGACCATCTAGAGAGAAATAACACTCGTTTTATTGAAAATGTACCTGAGTAGTGAGTAGTCTTTAAGGAAAGATAATCAAAAATACTAAGTAAGGAGGTATGGTAAAATGGCTAAAACATTAGAACTTCAATTTCTTAACGAAGAAGGAAAAACATCAAGACTTACCATCGAAGATCCCGTAGAGCCTATTGATACTGCAGCAGTAGCTACTGCAATGGACACTATATTAATGTCTTCTGTTTTTACTTCTTCTGGAGGCGATTATATAGCGAAGAAAGGTGCACGGCTTGTTGAACGTAATGTAACAGATATTCCTTTACAATAGAAGAAAGAGGGTTGTTTGTTTTTTACATAGGACAACCCTCTTAATGTAAACTGAACCGAATCTCACTTCTATTATATGTACTTCTTATCTTTTATTTTGACTTAATGGTCGAATAACTTTGGAAAACACAAAAACGAGTAACCTACTGGCTACTCGCTTGTTTGCTTGGCGACGTCCTACTCTCACAGGACTTGCACAGGATGTGCTGACTCCTGCGTTCGCCACAGGACGTGGCGGCTTTTAGCAGGAGTTCCATAATATGGCCCCAACTACCATCGGCGCGCGAGCTTACCTTCCGTGTTCGGGGATGCGAGACACGATGACCTACGAATCTCTTCGTCAGCCGCAGTTGTTCGCTGCTCGTCGGATGTATCATACATTCCGCTGCTCTCTTCCTGTCTTCCTAGATCTTCTTGCTCCTCGTGCCTCTCTTAAGATGTATTAGACTTCTTATATTTCGACCTCACGGTCGACTGTTTCTTAAAAACATAAAAGCGAGTAACCTATTGGCTACTCGCTTGTTTGCTTGGCGACGTCCTACTCTCACAGGGGCAATGCCCCAACTACCATCGGCGCTGAAGAGCTTAACTTCCGTGTTCGGGATGGGAACGGGTGTGACCTCTTCGCCATCGTCACCAAGCCTACTGCTTGATTATGCTTCTTTGCTGGCTTGTGCTCAAGGATAATCATCCTCGAACATGCTAGAAGACGCAGGCACAAACATATTTTATATAGGGATTGTTCCCTCAAAACTAGATAACGATAATACAACAACTGATGTTTGTGCGTCGACTTTTGGTTAAGTCTTCGATCGATTAGTATTCGTCAGCTCCACGTGTCACCACGCTTCCACCTCGAACCTATCTACCTTGTCATCTTCAAGGGATCTTAGAATGGGAAATCTCATCTTGAGGGGGGCTTCATGCTTAGATGCTTTCAGCACTTATCCCGTCCGCACATAGCTACCCAGCGATGCCTTTGGCAAGACAACTGGTACACCAGCGGTGCGTCCATCCCGGTCCTCTCGTACTAAGGACAGCTCCTCTCAAATTTCCTACGCCCACGACGGATAGGGACCGAACTGTCTCACGACGTTCTGAACCCAGCTCGCGTACCGCTTTAATGGGCGAACAGCCCAACCCTTGGGACCGACTACAGCCCCAGGATGCGATGAGCCGACATCGAGGTGCCAAACCTCCCCGTCGATGTGGACTCTTGGGGGAGATAAGCCTGTTATCCCCGGGGTAGCTTTTATCCGTTGAGCGATGGCCCTTCCATGCGGAACCACCGGATCACTAAGCCCGACTTTCGTCCCTGCTCGACTTGTAGGTCTCGCAGTCAAGCTCCCTTGTGCCTTTACACTCTACGAATGATTTCCAACCATTCTGAGGGAACCTTTGGGCGCCTCCGTTACATTTTAGGAGGCGACCGCCCCAGTCAAACTGCCCACCTGACACTGTCTCCCATCCCGATCAGGGATGTGGGTTAGAATTTCAATACAGCCAGGGTAGTATCCCACCGACGCCTCCACCGAAGCTAGCGCTCCGGCTTCTCAGGCTCCTACCTATCCTGTACAAGCTGTACCAAAATTCAATATCAGGCTACAGTAAAGCTCCACGGGGTCTTTCCGTCCTGTCGCGGGTAACCTGCATCTTCACAGGTACTAAAATTTCACCGAGTCTCTCGTTGAGACAGTGCCCAGATCGTTACGCCTTTCGTGCGGGTCGGAACTTACCCGACAAGGAATTTCGCTACCTTAGGACCGTTATAGTTACGGCCGCCGTTTACTGGGGCTTCGATTCAGAGCTTCGCTTGCGCTAACCCCTCCTCTTAACCTTCCAGCACCGGGCAGGCGTCAGCCCCTATACTTCGCCTTGCGGCTTCGCAGAGACCTGTGTTTTTGCTAAACAGTCGCCTGGGCCTTTTCACTGCGGCTTGTCAGGGCTTTAACACCCCAACAAGCACCCCTTCTCCCGAAGTTACGGGGTCATTTTGCCGAGTTCCTTAACGAGAGTTCTCTCGCTCACCTTAGGATTCTCTCCTCGCCTACCTGTGTCGGTTTGCGGTACGGGCACCTACCCCCTCGCTAGAGGCTTTTCTTGGCAGTGTGGAATCAAGGACTTCGGTACTATAGTTCCCTCGCCATCACAACTCAGCCTTCACGATGATGGGATTTGCCTCATCATCAGCCTAATTGCTTGGACGCGCTAATCCAACAGCGCGCTCACCCTATCCTCCTGCGTCCCCCCATTGCTCAAACGGTGGTGAGGTGGTACAGGAATATCAACCTGTTATCCATCGCCTACGCCTTTCGGCCTCGGCTTAGGTCCCGACTAACCCTGAGCGGACGAGCCTTCCTCAGGAAACCTTAGGCATTCGGTGGAAGGGATTCTCACCCTTCTTTCGCTACTCATACCGGCATTCTCACTTCTAAGCGCTCCACTAGTCCTCACGGTCTAGCTTCACAGCCCTTAGAACGCTCTCCTACCAATGTCGTGAGACATTCCGCAGTTTCGGTGATACGTTTAGCCCCGGTACATTTTCGGCGCAGAGTCACTCGACCAGTGAGCTATTACGCACTCTTTAAATGGTGGCTGCTTCTAAGCCAACATCCTGGTTGTCTAAGCAACTCCACATCCTTTTCCACTTAACGTATACTTTGGGACCTTAACTGGCGGTCTGGGCTGTTTCCCTTTCGACTACGGATCTTATCACTCGCAGTCTGACTCCCATGGATAAGTCTTTGGCATTCGGAGTTTGACTGAATTCGGTAACCCGATGAGGGCCCCTAGTCCAATCAGTGCTCTACCTCCAAGACTCTTACTCATGAGGCTAGCCCTAAAGCTATTTCGGAGAGAACCAGCTATCTCCAGGTTCGATTGGAATTTCTCCGCTACCCACACCTCATCCCCGCACTTTTCAACGTGCGTGGGTTCGGGCCTCCATTCAGTGTTACCTGAACTTCACCCTGGACATGGGTAGATCACCTGGTTTCGGGTCTACGACCACGTACTAATTCGCCCTATTCAGACTCGCTTTCGCTGCGGCTCCGCCTATTCAGCTTAACCTTGCACGTAATCGTAACTCGCCGGTTCATTCTACAAAAGGCACGCCATCACCCATTAACGGGCTCTGACTTGTTGTAGGCACACGGTTTCAGGATCTCTTTCACTCCCCTTCCGGGGTGCTTTTCACCTTTCCCTCACGGTACTGGTTCACTATCGGTCACTAGGGAGTATTTAGCCTTGGGAGATGGTCCTCCCTGCTTCCGACCGGATTTCACGTGTCCGGCCGTACTCAGGATCCACTCTGGAGGGAACGAAGTTTCAACTACAGGGTTGTTACCTTCTTTGACGGACCTTTCCAGGTCGCTTCATTTACTTCGTTCCTTTGTAACTCCGTATAGAGTGTCCTACAACCCCAAGAGGCAAGCCTCTTGGTTTGGGCTAATCCCGTTTCGCTCGCCGCTACTCAGGGAATCGCATTTGCTTTCTCTTCCTCCGGGTACTTAGATGTTTCAGTTCCCCGGGTCTGCCTTCATCACCCTATGTATTCAGGTGTAGATACTGTTCCATTACGAACAGTGGGTTTCCCCATTCGGAAATCTCCGGATCAAAGCTTACTTACAGCTCCCCGAAGCATATCGGTGTTAGTCCCGTCCTTCATCGGCTCCTAGTGCCAAGGCATCCACCGTGCGCCCTTCCTAACTTAACCTACGATCATTGATCGTGTTTATAAATCAGTTCTTTTAACTTTGCGACAAACAAGTTAAAAGAGGCATTACTAATTAAACCATATTGGTTTTGGATGTCGTTGTTTATCGTTATCTAGTTTTCAAGGAACATTAAAAAGATTTCAATCAAAGTGCATGATTGTAATCTGTGGTTGGTGGAGCCTAGCGGGATCGAACCGCTGACCTCCTGCGTGCAAGGCAGGCGCTCTCCCAGCTGAGCTAAGGCCCCGTTTTTTAATTTTTGTGTTACATGGTGGGCCTAAGTGGACTCGAACCACCGACCTCACGCTTATCAGGCGTGCGCTCTAACCAGCTGAGCTATAGGCCCTCCATTATATATGAGAGATAGCTCTCTCAAAACTAAACAAAACCAAAGCGCTTCATCTACCGTAAGGTAGATGTTCCGTAATAATCCTTAGAAAGGAGGTGATCCAGCCGCACCTTCCGATACGGCTACCTTGTTACGACTTCACCCCAATCATCTGTCCCACCTTAGGCGGCTGGCTCCTTACGGTTACCCCACCGACTTCGGGTGTTACAAACTCTCGTGGTGTGACGGGCGGTGTGTACAAGGCCCGGGAACGTATTCACCGCGGCATGCTGATCCGCGATTACTAGCGATTCCAGCTTCATGTAGGCGAGTTGCAGCCTACAATCCGAACTGAGAATGGTTTTATGGGATTCGCTCAACCTCGCGGTTTTGCAGCCCTTTGTACCATCCATTGTAGCACGTGTGTAGCCCAGGTCATAAGGGGCATGATGATTTGACGTCATCCCCACCTTCCTCCGGTTTGTCACCGGCAGTCACCTTAGAGTGCCCAACTAAATGCTGGCAACTAAGATCAAGGGTTGCGCTCGTTGCGGGACTTAACCCAACATCTCACGACACGAGCTGACGACAACCATGCACCACCTGTCACCTATGTCCCCGAAGGGAAGACCCTATCTCTAGGGCGGGCATAGGGATGTCAAGACCTGGTAAGGTTCTTCGCGTTGCTTCGAATTAAACCACATGCTCCACCGCTTGTGCGGGCCCCCGTCAATTCCTTTGAGTTTCAGTCTTGCGACCGTACTCCCCAGGCGGAGTGCTTAATGCGTTTGCTGCAGCACTGAAGGGCGGAAACCCTCCAACACTTAGCACTCATCGTTTACGGCGTGGACTACCAGGGTATCTAATCCTGTTCGCTCCCCACGCTTTCGCGCCTCAGCGTCAGTTACAGACCAGAGAGTCGCCTTCGCCACTGGTGTTCCTCCACATATCTACGCATTTCACCGCTACACGTGGAATTCCACTCTCCTCTTCTGCACTCAAGTCCTCCAGTTTCCAATGACCCTCCACGGTTGAGCCGTGGGCTTTCACATCAGACTTAAAGGACCGCCTGCGCGCGCTTTACGCCCAATAATTCCGGACAACGCTTGCCACCTACGTATTACCGCGGCTGCTGGCACGTAGTTAGCCGTGGCTTTCTCGTTAGGTACCGTCAAGGTACCGCCCTATTCGAACGGTACTTGTTCTTCCCTAACAACAGAGTTTTACGATCCGAAAACCTTCTTCACTCACGCGGCGTTGCTCCATCAGACTTTCGTCCATTGTGGAAGATTCCCTACTGCTGCCTCCCGTAGGAGTCTGGGCCGTGTCTCAGTCCCAGTGTGGCCGATCACCCTCTCAGGTCGGCTACGCATCGTCGCCTTGGTGAGCCATTACCTCACCAACTAGCTAATGCGCCGCGGGCCCATCTATAAGTGATAGCTAAAAGCCATCTTTCAATTTATCTTCAGGCAAAGATAAATGTTATCCGGTATTAGCTCCGGTTTCCCGAAGTTATCCCAGTCTCATAGGCAGGTTGCCCACGTGTTACTCACCCGTCCGCCGCTAACCACCGAAGTGGTTCGCTCGACTTGCATGTATTAGGCACGCCGCCAGCGTTCGTCCTGAGCCAGGATCAAACTCTCCGAAAAGAAGTTTGACTTGCTCAAATTTACATCTGGCAATTCTTTTTGCGACTTTTAAAGTCGCTTGTTTTGTTTCTATAATAGAAACGTTTTAGCGCTTGGTTTTGTTTAGTTTTCAAAGAGCTTTTTTCTTTGTCGCTAACAGCAACTTTATTATATTAACATAACATCAAAAAGTATGTCAACATATTTTTTCTTTTTTAATGTTTGTCTTTACTTTTGTTTTTCAAGACTTTTAATACTATATCATCTATAGATAACTGCGTCAATAGTGAAAGTGAAAAACATCCTATATATCTAATATATCCTGTTTTTAAAAGTTCTTTTTAAAAGTATTTTGCATACAATTTAGTACAAGCTTGTGTAAAGGAGTGATTTTATTTGGAACCAATAATAGTTATTTCAGTTATTTCAGCTCTTATATTACTGATGTTATTTATAGGGGCACCAATGAAGCCGCTGCAAGTTATCGGACAAGGTTTAATAAAGATTATGATTGGTGCTCTTTTTTTATTTTTCCTTAATTCCTTTGGGACGTATTTTGGTTTACACGTACCTATTAATATTGTTACTTCTATAATATCCGGTTTTTTAGGTATTCCAGGAGTTGCTGCACTAGCAGTTATCCAGCTCTTTATTTTATACTAACAATAAAGGCTGTCCTCACGTGTAAAGTACTCTCAAGAGTGCTTACAGTAGGACAGCCTTCATTTTGTCTCAGACTATTTTTTCAACACAATGTTTCTTAATCGGGCTTCTTTTAACATAAATAAATACTTTGCTTCAGCAATTTTCTGTTCAAATCTTACAGTATCAGAAGGTTCTACAGAGTTTTCAACATATTTTTTCTTTTGCATCCACAGTTCACGACTAGTATGGAGATTCGCAATAACCTTCTCATCATAAACTTTACGTAAACGACCTTTTTTCTTTTTAAATACCATTTTTATCACCTATACATCACGTCTGCCTTCAAGTGCCTTTGACAAAGTTACTTCATCTGCATATTCTAAGTCTCCCCCAACTGGTAATCCGTGTGCAATTCTTGTTACACGTATACCTGTTGGTTTTAATAAGCGTGATATATACATAGCAGTGGCTTCACCCTCAATATTTGGGTTCGTAGCTAGAATAACCTCCTGCACTGTATCGTCTTGTAGTCTTTTTAAAAGCTCAGGAACTTTGATATCTTCTGGCCCTATCCCTTCCATAGGTGATATAGCACCATGTAATACGTGATATAAACCAGTGAATTCCTTCATTTTTTCCATAGCAATAACATCCTTAGGATCCTGAACTACGCATATAATACTTTTATCTCGTCTTTGGTCTTCACAAATGTAACATGGGTCTTTATCTGTAATATGCCCACATACCGAGCAATACGTTAAATTACGCTTCGCGTTTACAAGTGCCTTTGCAAATTCTAAAACAGTATCTTCCTTCATATTTAATACGAAAAAGGCCAGGCGTACAGCCGTCTTCGGCCCAATTCCTGGCAATTTCATAAAGCTATCTATTAGCTTTGATATTGGTTCTGGATAATGCATGTGCCTACTCTCCTAACACCTTATTAAGAAACAGGCTTGGGCTTGCTGTCTCCCTGGTCCCTCATGACAATGCCAGAGGAACCAAGTACTAGCAGCAAAATATAGCACTACAAACTTGTTCTTTATTATTTTAGAATAAACCTGGCATATTCATGCCTTTCGTAAATTGTCCCATTGTTGAATTAACTAACTCATCAATTTGTTTTAAAGCATCGTTTGTTGCGGCAAGTACTAAATCTTGTAGCATTTCGATATCATCTGGATCTACGACATCCTCTTTAATTTTCACTTCTACAACTTGTTTATGCCCGTTAACAACAACCACTACCATACCACCACCGGCAGTGCCTTCAACTGTTTTTTCAACTAACTCTTCTTGGGCCTTTTCCATATCTTTTTGCATTTTTTGCATTTGTTTCATCATCTTTTGCATGTTACCCATGCCGCCGCCACCACGCATCATATTTATAATCCTCCTAATTCGTTAATCAATAATTTCAATAAAGTCTTCACCAACTAGTTTTTTCGCTTCACTAACTAGAGGGTCTTCTTCTTGTTCCTCTTCTTGAGCACTACCCCGTTGGCTTCGAACAAAGTCTTCTCTTATTTTACCCCATTCATCCTCAGGAACGCCAACCATTTCATATTGTTTATTCGTTAAATTTCGTAAAATAGCTTCAATATTTTGTCTTACACCCTCATCATCAGCAGCCATTTTACAATGAATCTCATACTTAAAGCTTACAACAAATGCTGTTCCACTTGCAGCAACAGGTTCACTTTCATTCAGTAATGCAGCATGTGACACTCTGTTTTGATTTTTTAAAGTCTCTAGTAAATCTCCCCAACGACTCTTAATAATTTCCAAATCTTGGCGAGTCGCCTTACTAAGGATATCATTAACTCTTCCTACAGGAACTTTGAAAGAACTTCTCCCCGTAGCTCGTGGAGCAGTACGCTTAGCTTTTTGTTCAGCTTGTGATTCAGTTTGAACCGCTATACCTTGTGCTTTAATTGTAGTTATCTGTTGTTCAAGTTCTTCTATCCGTCCAATAAGCCTATTAATATGCTCGTTGTCCACACTAGACGAAGATTGTTCTTGTGCAGCATTAAGCTGACATATTTTCATAACAGCCACTTCTAAGAAGATACGAGTATGATTAGTCCATTTCATATCCTGTTGTCCTTTATTTAAAACATCAATTAATTGATATATATCAGGCATAGAAACAAGGGAAGCATTTTCTTCAAATGCAGGGTCTAATGTAACTCGCTCTAACATTTGTTCGAGTTGGGGTGCTGTTTTAAATAGTAATAAATCACGGAAGTAAAAAATTAAATCTTCTATTAATTTTGTTGCATCTTTACCATTTGCAATTATGTCCTGTAATAAATTTAAAGCAACAGGCAGTTCTTTTTGTATTAACGCCTGAACAAGCTGTGAGAGCCACTGTTGTGAAGCAGCACCAGTAATAGATAAAACATCTTCAACTGTTACTTCCTTTTCACTATATGAAATGGCCTGATCAAGTAAACTTAACGCATCACGCATGCCACCTTCCGCAGCTCTAGCAACAGCTAGTAAAGCATCCTTATCGACTTGTATATCTTGTTGGTCGATAATGTATTGCATCCTATTTACTATAGCTTCGGACGTAATTCTTTTAAAATCAAATCGCTGACAACGAGAAATTATTGTTGCAGGTATTTTATGAGGCTCAGTTGTAGCTAGAATAAAAATAACATGTTTCGGTGGTTCCTCAAGCGTTTTTAATAACGCATTAAAGGCACCAATCGATAGCATGTGGACTTCATCTACAATATACACCTTATATTGTACAGCGCTAGGCGCATACTTAACTTTATCTCTGATATCGCGTATTTCTTCAACACCATTATTAGATGCAGCATCAATTTCTATAACATCAGAGATAGAGCCATCTGTAATACCACGACATGCCGAACATTCGTTACATGGTTCTGTTATGGGCGCTTGCTCACAGTTAACAGCTTTTGCGAAAATTTTCGCTGCACTCGTTTTTCCGGTACCACGCGGCCCAGAAAATAGATATGCATGCGATATTTTTCCTAAAGCGAGGGCATTTTGTAATGTTTTTGTAACATGCTCCTGACCGACAACATCATGAAACGTTTGTGGTCTCCAAGCACGATATAAAGCTTGATATGCCAACGGGACCGACCCCCTCACAAACAATCTTATTTTATTATAACGCAATAGATTAGCCTTGCCAAAACAAGAATTATTATTTTATATAATTATAAGGTGCTAAATACTAAAGACAATTTAATTCATAGAACTGGTTTTAATAATAACAAAAAACTCACCTAGCATGTACTAGGTGAGTTTCTATGTAAGGTAAATGCCGTGCACCTTTCGTCGATATACCTTCAATGAGCGTTACGTAAGTATCTAGCTCAGTTCAGGCAACCCCGCGGCACATGGGAGTGTCCGCTTACTGCTGCTTCCTTCCGGACCTGACAGGGTTCACGGATTCCCATTGCGCGGGACCCGAACGTCAACACTATTTACTTACGGCAGACCTCACCAAGAGTAACCTCGGAAAGGGATTCGGCCTCGCTAGAGCGGATTGCGAGTACAGGGCACCGCTACCTCCCCGCTTAGCACGGCAAAGATGATACCAATTTTTAAGGCGTCATGTCCGACGCATTTATAAGTATATATGGTTTACATATAAAATGCAACGTTATACATACTGTAAACTTCTGGATATTACAAACCACTGATGTTATCACGCAATAGCGATACTCTGTTCGTTAAATCTAATCAGATAATGGGTCATCAAAATGCTATTATTGTACAGCCCTCAAATGCAATACTTCATACTAATGATCAATATTATGTTGAGAATACTCTTTAATATAGTTACTTCCCTAATTATTAGGTTTGTTTGCCTTCTTTTTCAAACGTAATTCTTTAAAAAAATCCTTTAAAAGCTGCGAACATTGTTCTTCACAAATGCCACTTAATACTTCAGCCTGATGATTAAACCTTTCATCACATAATAAATTCATAAATGTCCCAGCACAGCCTGCTTTAGGATCTGTTGCTCCGTATATAACACGCTCTACCCTCGACATAATAATAGCTCCTGCACACATAGGACATGGTTCAAGTGTTACATATAAGCTTGCTCCATCCAAACGCCAATACCCTGTTTTGTCACAAGCTTGCTCTATTGCGAGTACTTCTGCATGGGCAGTCGCCTGTTGTGTCGTTTCACGTAAGTTATGTGCACGTGCAATAACCTCTCCATTCAGGACTATAACAGCTCCTATGGGTACTTCTCCTTTTTCCCCAGCCTTTTTAGCTTCGTTTATGGCTTCATTCATATAATATATATCATTCATATATATACTCCCTTATGCTTCTGTAAAAAATTTTTTGAGGTATTAGCAACAACATCCCCGAGCCTTAACATTAGTGATAAGTTCACTCTATTATGTAAAAAATTAACATCCTTACATATAGTAGCACATACAATTAAAACAGATGAATAAAATCAAGGAGGGTTGTTTGTGCAAATTCATGTTATCGAGCCAGGTCAATCATTATTTACCATTGCACAAGCTTACAATACAACTGTCGAACAAATCGTGCAAGCGAACGAGTTAGAAAGTCCAGAACAGCTCGTTGTTGGGCAGGCACTTGTTATACCTATTGTAGGACAGTTTTATTTTGTTAAACCAGGAGATAGTTTATTTTCTATTGCAAGCCAATTTGGAATTTCGTATCAACAGCTTGCCCAAGTAAATCGAATCAATCCTAATCAACCATTAAGTCCAGGTATGCGTTTATATATCCCGCCAACTCCGAAGCGAGAGGCCGAGTTTATTGCTTATATTGAGCCTCGCGGCGAGACGGTTGCACCGGTTCTCGAACAAAGTGCTCGTACCCGTGCACCATATTTAACATACTTAGCACCGTTTAGTTTTCAAATCCAAAGAGACGGTTCATTAAAGGAACCACTATTAAACAACTTCCCACAGATCACTAAAGATAATAATGTCACATTAATGATGGTTATCACAAATATTGAAAATGACCAATTTAGTGATGAGCTTGGACGAATTGTATTAAATGATGAAAAAGTTCAACAAAACCTATTTGATAATATTGTAAGACTTGCTGAAAAATATGGATTTCGCGATATTCATTTTGATATGGAATACTTACGACCAGAAGATCGTGAGAAGTACAATGCATTTTTAAGAAAAGCTAAAGAAACATTTGGGGCAAAGGGATGGTTATTATCGACGGCTTTAGCCCCTAAAACCTCGGCTACACAAAAAGGCCCTTGGTATGAAGCGCATGATTACAAGGCGCACGGAGAAATAGTTGATTTTGTCGTAATTATGACATATGAGTGGGGATATAGTGGGGGACCAGCTCAACCTGTTTCTCCAATTGGGCCAGTACGAGAAGTTTTAGAGTATGCTTTAACAGAAATGCCTGGATCAAAAATAATGATGGGGCAAAACTTATATGGCTATGATTGGACACTTCCTTTTGTTCCAGGTGGAAAATATGCACGCGCCATAAGCCCGCAGCAAGCAATACGCATTGCATACGATAATAACGTACCTATTCGCTATGATAAAAAAGCTGAAGCACCTACCTTTACCTATACAGACCAAGAAGGAAAAAAACATGAGGTTTGGTTCGAAGATGCGAGAAGTATTCAAGCAAAATTCGACCTCGTAAAGGAGTTAGGTCTCAGAGGAGTAAGCTACTGGAAACTTGGACTTTCTTTCCCACAAAACTGGTTGCTTATTCAAGATAACTTTAATGTGAATAAGATATAATGGAAACCACGCTGTCGTATATATTTGCGGCAGCTTATTTCTTTTTCACAAAAGTAACTTGCATTTACAAAACATTGTTGAAGTTTTGAAGGTTTTACTTCATAGAATAAATCAACCTTTGAAAAACCGTTTTATTATTCTCAACAGAAGGTTTACGTATCACTCTATCCGCTTATTCCATGTTTTTTTAGCATACTAGCTATAAGAAACTTGCTAGATCATGAAGATAATTGTCATGTAGATGTGTGATACTATTTTTTCTAAAATAATTTTAAGACCTTCATATCCCCCACAACAGTGTAATAATTATACATATTTCCTTGAAATGGAAAGATTCTAATGTGTATTATACAAAAAAGGCGCCCCCAAATTGATTAGATTATGCTACAATATAAAAAGTCTGTCGAATAAAGAAGACTTTTATCACATTATGAATTCACGTCAAAGGGGGGAAACTTGGTGAGCAATTTTTTTATTGCGGTGGAAGGTCCAATTGGTGTTGGCAAATCATCACTAAGTTCTATGCTATCACGCACATTACATGCCAGTATTTTAAAAGAAATTGTATCAGAAAATCCTTTTTTACCCCTCTTTTATGAAAATATTGAAGAGTACAGCTTCCAAACAGAAATGTTCTTCCTATGTAACCGCGTAAAGCAGCTTGAAGATTTACATAAATTCAAGCTACAAAAGGGTATATCTGTTGTTTCTGACTATCATATAATGAAAAATCTCGTTTTTGCAAAATTAACATTAGATCAGTCAAAATATGAGAAATACGAAAAAGTATATCATATTTTAAGTGAAGATTTACCTAAACCTCATATGCTCATTTATTTAAATGCGACCACTGATACATTACTACGTCGTATTGCCATGAGAGGCAGAGACTTCGAAGCACAAATTGATGCAAGCTATTTACAACGTCTATCAAATGAATATATATCTGCAATAGAAATTTTCAAAAAGCATCATCCAGATACAATCGTCATCACGTTAGATGTTGATGATATAGATTTCGTACACAACAAACAAGATTATAACTTTATCTTACAAACGATAAAGAAATCAATGCCATTGGAGTGGAATCATGAAATTTGTTCATAACATACCAAAAAACGCTATTATAACATTGGCTGGAACAGTGGGAGTTGGAAAATCTACATTAACAACTCGTTTGTCTGAAGCAATTGACTTTAAACCAGCTTATGAAAGTGTACAAAACAATCCATATTTAGAAGATTACTATAAAGATTTTAAACGCTGGGCTTTTCATCTCCAAGTGTATTTCCTCGCAGAACGTTTTAAACAACAAAAAGAAATGGTAGCCTCTGGTGGTGGCTACGTACAAGACCGTAGTATCTTTGAGGACTATCAAATATTCGGTAAGCTACAATATGAGTCAGGTAACATGTCAGATAGAGACTTTCTTGCTTATTCCTCTATGTTTGAGGCAATGACAATGGACCCATATTTTCCGAAACCAGATCTTCTCATATATGTAAATGGATCTTTTGATAGCATTATAAATCGAATGCAGCAAAGAGGACGCCCTATGGAACTTGAAACTCCTGTATCGTACTGGGAGAATCTATATCAGCGTTATCAAACATGGATAAACAACTTCCAGCTTTGTCCTGTCCTACAGCTTGATATTGATTCATATGACTGTGAAGACCATGAATCTCTTCAAGAAATCGTCACTAGCATCTCAACCATGCTACAAAAACACACACGCATTCAAAGAGCTCGATAAGCATTGGTGTAAAAGAAGGTCTACTGTCAAACAAGGACAGTAGACCTTTTTTGTGATGCTACTATAAAATAATAATTCTTGTTATAAACGTCTTAATCATTCCTTTAGTGTACTTAAAATAAATTCACCAAATTCATTTGTCGCCTTGAAGTTTTTCTCAAACATTGGAGGTTCCCATGTATCATCGTACCAGCATGCAACCCACCCTATATTATGTTCATTCATAAAGTCCAAAAATGGTGCTCCAAACTCCTCCGTAGATCCAATTAAATATGTTTGTTTCGTCTCATTACGACTCACATTCATAAAACCCCACTCTGTTACAAGAACGGGATATGTTTCAGCCACTTCGCGTATATATACGTCCCATAATAACCTTGAACGGGAGGGGTAAACATGAGAAGTGTACGCAATATTCTTACTGTCTATAGGATTATCGAGTGCCCACGTAATATCAAATGAATAATCAATGCCACCAACAATAATGAGTTGGTCCGCGCCAGCTTTTCTAACGATTTGAACTATATCATTAGCATGCTTCTGCCATGTTTGCTCATTAATATCAGCAGGTTCATTATAAATTTCAAATATTACATGTGGTACATCTTTAAAATACGGAGCTACCTGCTCCCAAAATTGTATCGTTAAATCTAACGGATGCTCATCAATATCAGGTAATTGAGCACCTACTCCTGATTGTATATTCCCGATGTAATGCCAATCGATAATAACATACATCCCTAATTCTCCTGCCCATGCTACAATCTTATCAAGATAGCGCCATAAATAATCTTCATCATCGACCCAACGGTCTGGATGAACAGGAACACGAATAGTATTAGCACCTGTTTCTCTTATGTCCTCATACAGTTTCTTAGAAAAGAGATTTCTATTTTTTAAAACGGCAGGATCCTGGGCCATTAAACCTTTCATTTGAAATGGTTGACCATCTTCATCAACAATTCTATTATTAATAGTTTTAAGTGCAGTAGGATACTGCTCTATATTCTCTGAGCTAAAAACAGGTTTATGTTTTATAGGGAACGTTATCTTTCCATTCGGTGATACATATATAAGTAACATGAGAGCTATAACCAGTCCAAGAACACTGCCGAACATTACGAGTGAAAATTTTTTTAATTTACGTGACATTGTACTCACCCTCTAATTAGTGTTTTTTTAAAAGTATCATATTTTTAAAAAAAGTTAGCGAGATTTTAGGCAATGTTTGGAAAATTGTAGATTTTAACATAAATACAACACGAATATACTTTTCTATATGTCAAAAAAAAAAGAGCACTACAAGTTGTAGTAGCCCTCTCTGTTACTTATATCGATTCTATTTCAGTCACAAGTATTTGTAGTGCATCCCTTTGTGGTGAATTTCGCATACAGCCTTTAAACTGATCTTTATTTTCTTTAATAGTTGATAAAGCTTCGGTCAATGAATTTGAAGTAAGTTTTTCCTCTTCTAACGTTAGTGAATATCCTTTTTCCGCAAAAGACTTAGCATTCATAATTTGGTCGCCTCTACTTTGATTTAAGCCTAGCGGAATAATTACCATTGGTATTTGGAGCGCTAAAAACTCAAATATTGCATTTGAGCCACCTCTCGTAATTACATAGTCAGTTGCTGCTAAAATATCAGCTAACTCACCATGCACATATTCAAACTGCTTATATCCTCGCTGTGACATTAAACTCTCATCTAAGTTCCCTTTTCCACATAGGTGAACAATTTGATATGTATATAAGAGTTCAGGTAAAGATGCTCTCACTACTTCATTTATTTTTCTTGCACCAAGGCTGCCACCCATGATTGTAATAATCGGCTTTGCTTCTGTAAAATCTAAAAATTCCCGTGCCTTCTTATCATCTCCAGTTAATATCTCTTTCCTTATAGGAGATCCGATAACGGTTGTTTTACTAGCTGGGAAGTATTGTTTTGTTTCTTCAAAAGATGTGAAAATCTTTGTAGCAAATCGTTGCGATATTTTATTCGCTAACCCTGGTGTCATATCACTTTCATGGATAAATGTAGGGATATTTAATGATTTCGCAGCAATGATAACTGGGACTGAGACAAATCCTCCTTTTGAGAAGACCACATCAGGCTTTATTTTTTTAAGAATCCTTCTAGCGTCTAAACAGCCCTTTACTACGCGAAACATATCAACTACATTTTCAAAGTCTAAATACCTTCTGAGCTTTCCGCTACTTATTTCATAATACGGAATTTTAACTTTTTCAATCAATTCCCGCTCTATACCTTTTTTGGACCCTATGTAATGTATATTCCATGTATCTTTGTTTAACTCATTAATAATAGCTATATTGGGGGTTACGTGACCTGCTGTTCCGCCACCTGTAAATACAATTGTTTTCTTTTTCACTTTTTTAATACCTCCTGCCTTACATATCCTTTAATTATATGATGATTGCTACCAACTTACTAATGATTCGATATTTTTTTTAACATTTCAGCACATGCTCATTTCTTAAAATGACATATTTTAGTTGAGGACATGCATACATATTATTAATGCATAGCGTAAGACACATGTCGAATATGAACGTTAATTAAAAGACTAAGGTGAAAATATAACTAGCTTTCGGTATTCGTACTAAGTAATATAATACTTTAGCTTTAAGTTTTATCGATATTCACATAATACTACTTTTAAAAGGAGTTTATAAGTATGAGACTATCAAAAGGCATCTCAATCGCTTGTTTACTGTTGTTACTTTTTTCAACTGCCTATTTAGATGAACAAACAATGAGAATGATACCTGTATCAACATTCCCTGAAATGCAAGACACAAGCCTTGAAGTAAACAGTGAGCAAGCAAATAATTTACATATGGAACTCGAGTATAAGTTAATAAACATAGATGCCATCGACGGGTATCAAGTAGAAACGTACAGAGAGTACGAAATATATACAGACATCCGCGGAGAGATTATTAAAGAAGTACCTACGAATAACTTAGACTATATACGTTATAAGCTTAAGTAATTTCTGCAATACTTAAAAAAAAACCTGCTATAAAATAGCAGGTTTTTTGTATCTCCAAACATATATGCGCTTTTTTGGTTATACAAGTGATAACTTGTCGATGTAATATAATAATGGCGGAGGAAGAGGGATTCGAACCCCCGCGGGCTTTAACACCCCTGTCGGTTTTCAAGACCGATCCCTTCAGCCGGACTTGGGTATTCCTCCGTATCGACAAGATATAATATATCATATAGAAAAATAGCTTGTCAATAAAATCAGTATAATTTTGCTTAAGAAAAGCGCAAGCGCCTTGTTCAGCCACGACCAGCTTAAGACGGCCTCCACAGGAAGGGGCTTCCCTACGGAGGCGGACGGCTTAAGGGCTCGCGAGGCTAGACGCTGAAGCTAAACACTAATCAAGGCTATAAAACTTATACTTTCTATAACGTTTAGATCAAGGAGCTAAAGGCTCCTCCTCTTATTTATCCTTTGTTATAACTGTTTTACCACCCATATATGGTACAAGAACTTCCGGAATTACTACAGATCCATCAGCTTGCTGATAATTTTCTAAAATAGCCGCTACCGTTCGGCCGATAGCAAGACCAGATCCGTTTAATGTATGAACATGCTCTGGTTTAGCCTTTGGTTCTGGTCGGAAGCGAATACTCGCTCGTCTTGCTTGGAAGCCCTCAAAGTTACTGCAAGAAGAGATTTCACGATAAGTTTCATAGCTTGGAATCCATACTTCAAGATCATATTTTTTCGCAGCGGTAAAGCCTAAATCCGCTGTGCACATGCTTAAAACTCGGTATGGTAATTTTAGAAGCTGTAGCACCTTTTCAGCATGCCCAGTTAGTTTTTCAAGCTCTTCGTATGAATCCTCTGGGCGAACAAACTTCACTAGTTCTACTTTATTAAATTGATGCTGACGAATCAACCCTCTAGTATCACGTCCCGCTGAACCAGCCTCTGAGCGGAAGCATGCACTAAATGCAACATAATTCTTTGGCAGCTCCTCAGCAGTTAGGATTTCATCGCGGTGCAGATTCGTGACAGGAACCTCAGCGGTTGGAATTAGGAAGTAATCTACTTCTTGTAGCTTAAATGCGTCTTCTTCAAATTTCGGCAGTTGGCCTGTACCTGTCATGCTAGCACGGTTCACAATAAACGGTGGTAATACTTCTTCATACCCATGCTCGTCTACATGAAGATCAAGCATGAAATTATATAATGCACGCTCGAGACGTGCTCCTAACCCTTTGTAAAATACAAAACGACTACCTGTTACCTTGCCTGCACGTTCAAAATCTAAAATTCCTAATTCTTCAGCAATTTCCCAATGTGGTTTTGGTTCGAAATCAAAGCCTGGTGTATTTCCCCACTGTCTAACCTCCACATTATCATCTTCCGTTTCTCCAACAGGCACACTTTCATGTGGAATGTTTGGAATAGATAATAGTAACTGCTCGAGCGTAGCCTCTACTTCGCGAAGTTCTTCATCAAGTGTCTTAACTTTATCGCCTACTTGACGCATTTCTAATATTAAATGGTCGGCATCCTTCTTTTCGCGTTTCATGACAGCAATTTGTTGAGAAACTTCGTTCCTCTTACTTTTTAACTCCTCAACTTGAATGATAAGTTGTCGACGTTTTTCATCTAGTGCCTCAAATTTATCAAAATCAGTTAAATCTTCCCCACGATGTGCTAGCTTTTCCTTAATCTCTTGAAAATTCGTTCTAAGTAATTTAGCATCTAACATTTTTTTCATCTCCTTGTATATTTTCCTGAAAAACACAAAAACTCCCATCCCTAATAAAAGGGACGAGAGTTAACCCGCGTTGCCACCCTGCTTGCAGAATATCAGAATAATTCTACCGCTCACATACATAACGACTTGTACAAGCCGAAAATACTTACTAGCTGTCATAATATTACTTACAAAGACAACGTTCCGTATTTTGCTCAAGGATGGATTCACAAGGGCTGCCACCGATTCACACCAACCACCGGCTCTCTATAGACAAACTTACCTGTTACTATTTCCTATCAACGCTTTTTCATTATTTTATATAATAATGTACTACAAGTTTATCCGACAATCAATAGCCTTATGCAGATTCTTCTTCATGTACCATATTTATGAAGTACTGTGTCAAACGGTGATCATCTGTTAATTCTGGATGGAATGAACAACCTAGTAAATGTCCTTGTCTCGCAGCTACAATTCGATCATTATGTTTAGCAAGTATCTCTACATGTTCACTTGCCTCTACAATATGTGGTGCTCTAATAAACACGCCTACGAAGTCATCTGCTACTCCATGAATTAATAACTCAGCTTCAAAGCTCTCACGTTGACGACCAAATGAATTTCTCTCAACTGTAACATCAAAAACTCCAAGATGTGGTTCATCATATCCGACAATACGTTTGGCAAGCAAAATTAATCCTGCACATGTTCCGAACATAGGTTTCTTACTGTTAGCAAACTCGTTTAGTGGCTCCATAAACCCATATTTATCAATGAGACGACGCATTGTTGTACTTTCACCACCAGGTAAAATTAACCCGTCAATCTCTTCAAGCTGCTCAGGTCGCTTTATTGCTACGCCTTCTGCACCACATGCCTCGATGGAGCGTATATGCTCACGGACAGCACCTTGTAGTGCTAAAACACCAATTTTTATCATGAAAGACTACTCCTTCTTACCAGCCACGCTCTTGCATACGATGCTCTGGTAGAATTGATGCAATATCAATACCTTTCATAGCATTTCCTAAGCCTTTAGATAGGCTAGCAATAAGCTCATAGTCTTGATAGTGTGTTGTTGCTTCTACAATAGAGCGAGCAAACTTAGCTGGGTTGTCTGATTTAAAGATACCTGAACCTACAAATACGCCGTCTGCTCCTAATTGCATCATAAGTGCAGCATCAGCTGGTGTTGCTACTCCACCTGCTGCAAAGTTAACGACTGGTAATCGACCTAATTCTCTAATTTGAAGCATTAGTTCGAATGGCGCACCTAGTAATTTTGCTTCTGCCATTAATTCATCTTCACTCATACTCACTACTTTGCGAACTTGAGCATTTACTTTTCTCATATGGCGAACTGCCTCAACAATATTTCCTGTACCAGGCTCACCTTTCGTACGCAACATAGAAGCACCTTCGCCAATACGACGCAAAGCTTCACCAAGATCACGACATCCGCATACAAAAGGGACTGTGAAAGAACGCTTATCAATATGGAACTCTTCATCCGCAGGTGTTAGTACTTCACTTTCATCGATATAATCGATTCCTAACGTTTCTAACACACGTGCTTCTACAATATGTCCAATTCGACATTTTGCCATAACCGGAATACTAACGGCATTTACAACCTCTTCAGTGATTGTTGGATCAGCCATCCGTGATACACCACCAGCAGCTCTAATATCAGCTGGAACACGTTCAAGTGCCATAACAGCAACTGCGCCTGCTTCCTCAGCAATCTTAGCTTGCTCAGCGTTAATAACGTCCATAATAACGCCACCCTTTTGCATTTCAGCCATCCCACGTTTTACACGATCTGTTCCTGTTACTGCCATGTATAAATCCCCCTCTATAATATATGTACTGATTATTTACAATAAAAAAACATCTGTCCATTATTTTACCTTAAATTACGAAAAAAAACTAATACATATATTTTATTTTTTTAAAACCACTAAGAATAGTTGGTAAAATAGGACAATAATAATTCATTTATGATGAAAGACTTCTTCATTTTTAGTCAACCATACTTATCGTTCGGTACTAGGCATTCTTTATACATCTATATGTTAGATATACATTATACTAGTATTTTTCTTTAAGTTAACTCGTACTTAGAATTTAGATGTAGTATTTTTCTTATAAAAAAAAACTCCCATTTGGGAGTTTTTTAAGAGAATAATCCTTTTATCGAACCTGCAATTGTTGACCATAAGTCAGAGAAAAATCCACCAATAGCTCGCATTGATAATACGAACCAATTTGCTTTTTCAACAGAGTCTGTCGTTACAAGCCCGACCTTCATCTGAGATGCACCATCCTCGGTGATAAAGCCATAATCCTCTGTTCCTTCTGCTTCAATAGTCATATATCCTACTGTCGTACCTTCCTCAATTGGTGCCGTTAATTCACCATCTTCAGTAAGAAGGCTTTCGTCAATTACATAGACAGGTTTGTATTGGTCTTTTTCCCCTGCTTTTATAACCATTTTTATAGAATCGTTAGTTGCAATTTCAACTGTATCAGCCTTACCTTTTTCTACAGGTAATACTTCTGATCCTTCCATTTGATAATTAGCTGGAAATAGCTCTTCAACAGTATAATTACTAAATGCGTAGTTTAACATTTTGGCTGTTTCATCAAAACGTGCTAGGTACCGACTCGTTCCGGTCTTTTCAGTTTGAGCATCTAACACAACAGTAATAAATCGAATACCATTTCTCTCGGCTGTTGATGTAAAACATAGACCTGCGAAATTTGTATAGCCTGTTTTTAATCCATCTACCCCTTCATATCCTGCAACAAGACCTGGTAACATAAAGTTCCAGTTAGCCATATTTATCGCATCGTCTGTTCCCTCACGGAAAACTTTTTTAGGGATACTAGCTGTTTCAAGAATTTCTGGGTATTTGTCCAGCATAGCTTTTGCGAGCTTTGCAACTGATCTAGCAGACATTACATTTTCATCTGATTCACCAGTTCCAGCTGGATGTTGACCAAGTAAATCACTATTGTTAAGTCCTGTAGAGTTCACGAATTTAAAATCTTCTAAGCCTAATTCTTTTCCTTTTTCGTTCATCATCTGAACAAAGTTTGACTCAGAGCCAGCTAATGTTTCAGCAATAGCAATGGTTGCTCCATTAGCAGAATAGATTGCCATTGCTTCGTATAATTCTCTAATAGAGTATGTGCCATCTTTACGCAATGGAACATTTGATAAACCACGATTTTGAGAAATTCTATACACAAGATCTGTTACATTATACATTTGATCCCAAGAAACGCGACCTTCGTCAATCGCTTCAAGCAATAAATATTCCGTCATCATTTTTGTCATACTTGCAATGCCTAGCGGTCCATCTATATTTTTTTGATATAATATCTTTCCTGTACTAGCTTCAATTAATATAGCAGCCTTAGCGTTTATATCAAGAAAATCTGTTTCCTCCGCAGCCACACTATTATGAAATGGTATAAGAAGGAACGTACAGATCACGCTCAGAATAATCATTTTTTGCAGTCTTTTTAAAACCACTGTGTCAACCTCCACTTGTACTTTTTTCAAAGATTAGTATTTAATTTCTGTTCGTACATAAACTAGATTTTATCATACTATATGAAAAAAAAATAGACAGAGGTGTCCTCTGCCATGATTTGGAGCAATAGTCCTATTGTAGCGAATAATTAGGTGCTTCTTTAGTAATTTGAACATCATGAGGATGGCTTTCACGCAAACCTGCCCCGGTCATGCGTATGAATTGGGTATTCTCTCTCAGATTTTGAAGATCATCAGCACCACAATACCCCATACTGGATCGAAGGCCACCTATGAGCTGGTATAACGTATCCGCTAGAGGACCTTTATAAGGTAATCGCCCTTCAATACCTTCTGGAACGAATTTTTTGTTGTCTTCTTGGAAATAACGATCCTTACTACCTTTTTCCATAGCCGCTACAGAACCCATTCCACGATATACTTTAAAGCGTCTGCCTTGATATATTTCTGTTTCACCTGGACTTTCTGATACACCTGCAAGTAAGCTACCAAGCATAACCGCATGTCCACCAGCTGCTAGCGCCTTTGATATATCACCAGAATATTTTATACCACCATCAGCTATGATTGCTTTATTATATTTACGTGCCTCAGTAGCACAATCATAAATAGCCGTAATTTGTGGTACGCCTACTCCAGCTACTACACGCGTTGTACATATAGAACCAGGTCCAATGCCCACTTTTACGATATCGGCTCCTGCTTCAATCAAAGCTCTTGTCGCTTCAGCCGTAGCAACGTTCCCTGCAATAATGTTTAGACTAGGATATAGATTTCGAATTTTACTAACCATATCTAGAACACCTTGAGAATGTCCATGCGCAGTATCGATTACGATAACATCGGTTTGAGCTTGAACAAGCTTCTCTACTCGCATCAATGTGTCCGCACCAATTCCTACTGCAGCTCCACAAAGTAACCTACCTTGGGCATCTTTAGCTGAATTGGGGAACTCAATGACCTTTTCAATATCTTTTATGGTTATTAGCCCTTTTAAGACATTGTTCTCATCCACTAAAGGTAGTTTTTCGATTTTATATTTTTGAAGAATCTTTTCTGCCTGCTCTAAAGTCGTTCCAACTGGAGCAGTTACTAAATGATCCTTTGTCATTACTTCTTCAATTTTTATTGAGTAGTCTTGAATAAAACGAAGGTCACGATTCGTAATAATTCCTACCAGCTTTTGCTCACTTTCACTATTAACAATTGGAACACCTGAAATCCGATACTTACCCATTAAATGCTCCGCATCAAATACTTGTTGATCAGGAGTTAAGAAAAATGGATCTGTAATTACTCCACTTTCACTTCTTTTAACTTTGTCTACTTGCTCTGCTTGTTGCTCAATAGACATGTTCTTGTGTATTATTCCTAGACCACCTTGTCGGGCCATGGCAATTGCTAATTCTGCTTCCGTAACAGTATCCATCCCTGCACTAATTATAGGGATGTTAAGCTTTAAAGTCGTTGTCAACTCTACTTGAATATTAACATCTCTTGGTAGCACAGTTGAGTGAGCTGGTACTAGCAATACATCATCAAACGTTAAGCCTTCTTTAGCAAACTTTGTTTCCCACATTTTAAATATGACCCCCATTACCTGACTAAATATTATTAGTAGAGTAACAGTAGCAGATTATTGTGTCAAGATTGAATAAAGTTATCCACTACGCAAAAAATAAAGCATATGGAGGGATCACTTTGATATCACTTGATCGACTATGGAAAACATACACATCTTTCCACTCAACTAGTATTACACAGCAACTGCTTAATAAGCTATATACTAGCAATAATATCCATGACGGAAGCAGAAAAAGCTATGATAACAGTTATGCCTTTATTTATTATTTAAAACATGGACAAAGTTATTATGAAACAGCTATTCATGCACCATTATCTATTAAACCGATGCTACTTTTTTACGGTATGGTTCAACTACTCAAAGCCTGCTTATTAACAGTAGATCCTACATATCCTGAATCTACCTCTGTTTTGGCTCATGGAGTATCCACGCGAAAAAGAAAAAAACAAGGCTATGAATTTTTAGATGATGAAGTTAAAATTCAAAAAAATGGTCTGTTCACACATTTTTCTGAAAAGATGTTCCATGTGAAACATCTTGAAGGAGAAAAATTCTCTATGGACCTGCTTCTCAGACAAATACCTGAAATAAACCATTTATTCTCATTATCCAATAGACAAACTGCGCTAGTACGAATCGGCTCTTTTAAAGACTTGACATTTAACTTCCCACAACAGTTACTGGATACATATCATATGACCCAGTCACGATTCGAATCGTTCATAAACAAAGAAGTTCCATTTACACTAAAACCTATTAATAATAAAAATTTGTCATTTACAATAGATTCGCCACAAAATGTACATATGTATGCCTGTTTTCCAATGTGTATACACCTATATGAACAAGCATTTTATTGGCCTATCCATAGGGAGCATCTATTACCTATTTCCGAAATAATGGCTCATTATCTCATATTATATAATTTAAGCATGATTTGTAGGTACGAAACCGAATGGTGGAATGAAGCACTACACACACATTCAAATAGTGATTACCCATTTATTTACCAATTTTTATCTATAACAGTAGAAAAAATACCATTTCTTATTCTCCATTATCTACTCGATCGTTGGGATGAACAATCTCACCTAGATTAAAAATTTTAATATATAATACGTTTTCACATACCTTTTGGGCATTACGAATACTCCTGTTTTTTGAAAAATTCCTTTTTAGGATAATACAGGAGGGTTATAAATCTTTTATCTCTTTACTCTAACACTTCTATTACTTGGTGCTTACACAGAATACATTGGCCTCTGCGTTCGCCACACGACGTGGTGAGTGCAGAGGGACTAATTCCTTCCCAACAACTACCTATCGCCCCGTTAATCTCTTCGTCAGCCGCAGTCGTTCACTGCTCGTCGGACGTATCATACACTCCGCTGCTCTCTCCTTTGCTTCCTCATCCTTCTTGCTCCTCGTGTCTCTCGCTTAATTGTATGTACTTCTATCTTCTCTTTCGACCTCATGGTCGACTGTTTCTTAAAAACATAAAAGCGAGTAACCTATTGGCTACTCGCTTGTTTGCTTGGCGACGTCCTACTCTCACAGGGGCAATGCCCCAACTACCATCGGCGCTGAAGAGCTTAACTTCCGTGTTCGGGATGGGAACGGGTGTGACCTCTTCGCCATCGTCACCAAACTATACAATTTTATATAGGGATTGTTCCCTCAAAACTAGATAACGATAATACAACAACTGATGTTTGTGCGTCGACTTTTGGTTAAGTCTTCGATCGATTAGTATTCGTCAGCTCCACGTGTCACCACGCTTCCACCTCGAACCTATCTACCTTGTCATCTTCAAGGGATCTTAGAATGGGAAATCTCATCTTGAGGGGGGCTTCATGCTTAGATGCTTTCAGCACTTATCCCGTCCGCACATAGCTACCCAGCGATGCCTTTGGCAAGACAACTGGTACACCAGCGGTGCGTCCATCCCGGTCCTCTCGTACTAAGGACAGCTCCTCTCAAATTTCCTACGCCCACGACGGATAGGGACCGAACTGTCTCACGACGTTCTGAACCCAGCTCGCGTACCGCTTTAATGGGCGAACAGCCCAACCCTTGGGACCGACTACAGCCCCAGGATGCGATGAGCCGACATCGAGGTGCCAAACCTCCCCGTCGATGTGGACTCTTGGGGGAGATAAGCCTGTTATCCCCGGGGTAGCTTTTATCCGTTGAGCGA
>NZ_RWIV01000001.1:0-10000 GCF_003944835.1 Bacillus sp. HMF5848 | reverse complement strand
ACATCTGCAATAGCAATGATCTGACTATACTGATGAAGCTTGTCCTTTGTATATCCAAATGGATAGCCACTTCCATCATTTCTTTCATGATGCTGTAAAATTGCTAGCTTAGTTATATCCTTTAATAGCGGAATGTTCTGTACTAAGCGATAGCTAAAAACAGGATGTTGCTTAACCTCCTTGAATTCATCTATTGTTAAACTAGTAGTCTTCTTTAGTATACGATTATCTAACTTAGCCATTCCCGCATCACTTAATAATCCCGCTAGAGCAAGTTGAATAACATCACCTTTAGAGTAATTTAATTTAATACCAATATATGAAGCTAACAAAGCAACAGAGATGGCGTGGTGATATATATAATCCTCTTTTGTAGAGAAGTGATGCAGTAATGCTAATTCTGATGGTGCCTCAAACACTGAGTCTAATAAAGGAATAATGGTGCTTCTCACTTTGGCAATATCAATAGGAGTACCTGCTTGCCAAGAAATAAATAAATGCTTATATGCTTGAACAGCTTGTAAATATTGAGTAGAAAAGTTAGTTAATTCTTTTCGAGGCTCACCTGAATTATCTTCTTCCATTGATTCTATAGGACGAAATACTTCACCAGTATTCAATGTAGACTCTACATATATATCTTGAACTAAAAAAGCTTTTAGAATATTTATTAACTCATTCGTGAGAACTGTTTTATTAGGGATAATCGGTCGATTCGATAAGCTCATAACATCTCGACTCACTATACATCCTGGCTGTAAATACTTAACACTTACTCTCATGACCGACCCTCCGATAGACTAAAATACTATATGATAATAGTAGCAAAATTACGATTTTTGTCCATTATGTAAATAAATGGCGTCCACATTTTTTTGTGGCTCGCCATTTATTATTTTACCTTTATTCGTCCTCTCCAGGTACTGTTTCGTCAGTTGTAGCATCCTCCTGTGTTTCAACAGGCGCAGTAACTTCCATGTCTTCCTCTTTTTCAACCTTTGCTACAGTAGCAACATAATCATCTTCACCAGAAACGCGTATTAATTTAACACCTTGAGTGCTTCGACCGGTTTGAGAGATGTCTCCTACCGCCATACGAATTAGGACACCACTCGCGGTAATAATCATTAAGTCTTCCTCACCTGTAACAGCCTTAACGCTTACAAGATCACCATTTTTGTCAGTGATATTACACGTTTTAATACCGACTCCACCACGACTTTGTATGCGATATTCCTCTGAAACAGTTCGTTTTCCATAACCATTACGTGTTACTATTAGAACCTCACTAGATTCTTCAAGTATTTCCATTCCAACAACTTCATCGTCTTCTCTAAGGTTAATCCCTTTTACTCCGGCAGCGTTTCGTCCCATTGAACGAACATCATCTTCTGGAAAACGAATTAACATGCCTTTTTTCGTCCCGATAATCATGTGCTTTTTACCATCCGTTAATTTTACAGATATTAGCTCATCATTCTCTCGTAAAGTAAGAGCAATTAATCCATTAGTTCTGATATTGGCGAACTGAGACAAAGGTGTTCGTTTAGATATACCATTCTTCGTAGTGAAGAATAAGTAATGATCATCCTCAAAGTCTTTTACTGGGATGATAGCATTGACCCATTCTCCTTTCTCGACTCCTAAAAGGTTAATAATTGGGATACCTTTTGCAGTTCTACCTAATTCAGGAATTTGATACCCTTTCGTTCTATATACTTTCCCCAAATTAGTAAAGTAAAGAATCGTATCATGCGTCGAGGTTGTTAAAAGATGTTCAACAAAATCATCGTCATTTGTACCCATCCCTTGAATTCCACGACCACCACGTTTTTGGCTCTTGTACGTTGAAACTGGAAGACGTTTAATATAACCATTGTGAGTAAGTGTTATAACTACCTGTTCTTCTGGAATTAAGTCTTCATCTTCAATGTCTATTCCACCTGCGGCGATTTCTGTACGACGTGCATCGTTAAAGCGGTCTTTTATCTCCGTCATTTCTTCGCGAATTATGTCTAACACTTTTTCTTCATCCGCTAAAATTGCTTTTAACTCAGCAATTAAAACAATTAATCCTTGATATTCTTCTTCAATCTTTTCGCGTTCTAACCCTGTTAAGCGTTGTAAACGCATGTCTAAAATTGCTTGTGCTTGTTTTTCAGACAAACTAAAGTGCTCCATTAGTCCGTTTCGGGCAATTTCTGTTGTCTTAGAACCACGAATTAATGCAATTATCTCATCAATATGATCAAGTGCAATTCGTAATCCCTCCAAAATATGAGCACGAGCCTCTGCTTTTTCCAACTCATATTGTGTACGTCTGCGAATTACTACAACTTGATGATCTAAATAATATTTTAGCATTTGCTTTAGATTTAATACCCTTGGCTGCCCATCAACAAGTGCCAACATATTAATACCAAAGCTTGTCTGCAACGAAGTTTGCTTATATAAATTATTAAGTATTACATTTGCATTAGCATCTTTTCTTAATTCAATAACAACACGCATACCATTACGATCAGACTCGTCACGTAAATCTGTAATACCTTCAATCTTTTTGTCTCGTACTAAATCTGCAATTTTTTCTATAAGCTTAGCTTTATTGACTTGATATGGCAATTCATTAACTATAATTACTGGTTTGCCATTTGACTTTTCCTCTATTTCTACTCTAGCTCTAAGGGTAATAGAACCTTTTCCTGTTTCATATGCCTTACGAATACCACTACGGCCCATTATAAATCCAGCAGTTGGGAAATCCGGACCTGGAATAATATCCATTAACTCAGCGATAGTCATATCAGGATCATGACTAAGTGCTAACACTCCATCGATTACCTCTCCGAGCTGATGTGGCGGAATGTTTGTTGCCATTCCAACTGCAATACCCGCTGCGCCATTGACAAGTAAGTTAGGGAAACGAGAAGGTAATACTACTGGTTCACGTTCAGATCCGTCATAGTTGTCTTGATAATCAATAGTATTCTTATTAATATCTCGTAGAAGCTCCATAGAGATTTTCGACATTCTTGCCTCTGTATAACGCATAGCAGCTGCAGAATCACCATCAACAGACCCGAAGTTTCCGTGTCCATCTACCAACATATAACGATAGTTGAAATTCTGTGCCATACGCACCATCGTTTCATAAACGGCCGAATCACCATGTGGGTGATATTTACCTATAACATCACCTACTATACGAGCACTCTTTTTATATGGCTTGTCAGACGTCATACCAAGATCGTTCATAGCATATAAAATTCGACGGTGCACAGGCTTTAATCCATCACGTACATCTGGTAACGCACGAGAGACAATAACACTCATGGCGTAATCCAAGAAAGAAGCTCTCATTTCTTGACTTATATTAATATCTTGAACATTAGACATATATACTGTAAACCTCCTTACTTATTGAGGAGTCTTTTGTAATTTTATAAAAGATTCCGGATACCTATTACATATAGAAAAAGAAAGCAAAGCAGGGCAACACACTCCCTGCTTATTAACATATAAGAAGTGTATAAAATTTAAGAATAACATACCTCTCCAAGGGTGAGAGGAGTAAAGTATTTTGCTAAATATCTAAGTTCTTTACGTACTTTGCATTTTCCTCAATGAAATTTCGACGAGGCTCTACTTTATCACCCATTAATATCTCAAATGTTTCATCGGCTTCTATCGCATCACGTAAATTAACCTGTAATAAAGTTCGTGTTTCAGGGTCCATTGTTGTGTCCCAAAGTTGCTCAGCATTCATTTCTCCTAGACCTTTGTATCGTTGTATACCAGGCTTAGGAGTATCACCAAGCTGTTTAAAAATCTCTTCAAGCTGGCGCTCATTATAAGCATACTCAATCCGTTTACCTTGCTGCACCTTATATAAAGGCGGTTGAGCAATATAAACATAACCATGCTCGATAATTTGTCTCATATATCGATAAAAGAATGTTAATAAAAGCGTACGTATATGTGCACCGTCAACATCGGCATCAGTCATAATAACAACTTTGTGATAACGTGCTTTGGAAATATCAAAGTCATCACCAATTCCTGTACCTAATGCTGTAATCATCGCGCGCACTTCGTTATTTGATAAAATTTTATCTAAACGGGCTTTTTCAACGTTAATAATTTTCCCTCGTAATGGTAGGATCGCTTGGAAATGACGGTCACGTCCTTGTTTTGCTGATCCCCCCGCTGAGTCTCCCTCAACGATGTATATTTCACTGATAGCCGGATCTTTTGATGAACAGTCTGCTAACTTACCAGGGAGATTTGAGATCTCTAAAGCACTTTTTCGTCTCGTTAATTCACGTGCTTTTTTAGCTGCCATACGTGCGCGTGAAGCCATAACGCCTTTTTCAACTATTTTTCTAGCTGCAGATGGATTCTCAAGTAAAAACTTGTCAAGCTGCTGTGTAAAAACAGAATCAGTAATCGTTCTCGCTTCACTATTACCAAGCTTTGTCTTTGTTTGTCCTTCAAACTGCGGATTAGGATGCTTAATCGAAATGATGGCAGTTAAGCCTTCACGTACATCTTCTCCAGTTAAGTTCTCATCACTATCTTTAAAAATATTATTTTTGCGAGCATAATCATTAATAACTCGGGTTAATGCCGTTTTAAAACCTGATTCATGTGTTCCGCCTTCATACGTGTGAATATTGTTCGCAAAAGAGTAAATATTACTTGTATAGCTATCGTTATATTGTAAAGCTACTTCCACTGTTATTTCGTCTTTTTCACCTTCAATATAAATGATATCCTCATGTATAACCTCTTTTGTACGATTCAAGTGTTCTACATATGAAAGGATACCGCCTTCATAATAATAATCAGATTGGCGCGCTTTTCCTTCACGCTTATCCTCAATAGAAATCTTTATCGCCTTATTCAAAAATGCCAATTCTCTTAAGCGATTTGCTAATGTATCATAATCATACTCTCTAGTTTCAGTGAAAATTTCAGGGTCTGGTGTAAAATGAATAATAGTACCTGTATGATCAGTTTCTCCGATTACTTTTAAGTCTTCAGCTGGTACACCTTTATTAAACATTTGATAATGTATTTTTCCGTCCCGGTGTACAAAAACCTCTAACTCTGTTGAAAGAGCATTAACTACAGAAGCTCCTACACCATGAAGTCCACCTGAAACCTTGTAACCACCACCACCAAATTTCCCTCCTGCATGCAGGACAGTCATAATAACTTCTACCGCTGGCCTTCCCATTTTTTCATGAATCCCAATAGGAATACCACGACCATTATCTGTTACTGTTATGCTATCATCCGGTTCAATAGTAACAGTAATTTCATCACAGAAACCCGCTAACGCTTCGTCAATACTATTATCGACAATTTCCCAAACGAGATGATGGAGACCTTTTGAACTTGTAGATCCAATGTACATACCAGGGCGCTTCCGGACAGCCTCTAACCCTTCTAGCACCTGTATTTGATTTTCATCATATGTGTTCGTATTTAATTCTTTTTGTTCCATAGCCAATTACATTCACCTTCGCTTTAGATTAGAAAAGCGCAAACGTCTAATATAACGACATAAGCCTTTATATTACGTAATTTCTACGACGTATTGCTTTCTTTTTTTTTGTAAAAATAAATGTCGTATTCAATTATTAGAAGCTCTACTATTAGAACAATACTAATATGTATTGTGAACTATAAATAGATCTAAACAATAAAACATCTATGAAAAATCAAAAAATGAGTAATCAATATTCTTCAATGCTATCAAGAATGGAATATGTTTGAGTTCTTTTTCTTAAAGTTGCGGAAGACAAAGGAGACATGTATATCTTTTTATTAGTTACAACTATTGATTTAACATCATGGTCAGCAATTGTAATTATTGATTTTGCTTGTTTTTTTATAAATTCAGACATAATTTCTGATTCAAGCATCGCACAATCTAAAATTACGACAATGTCTGTCGCGCGAATTAATTCTTCTCCTCCAATATGGACAATCAACGTTTTCACCTCATTGCCATCCGAACCTATGTGGCTTTTGTCATTGTATTTTTTTGATTGTACCTGCTGTAACCTGAAAAGTTGAAGCATCCTTGAGTGTATCATGGTGAATCCCTTCTACACTCGTAGTCGTAACGAAAGTTTGGACTTTACCTTGAATGGTATCTAATAAATGTGATTGTCTGAAATCATCCAATTCACTTAGCACATCATCAAGTAAAAGAATGGGATATTCCCCAATTTCAGCATGAATAAGCTCGATTTCAGCTAGTTTCAAGGATAGTGCAGTGGTACGCTGTTGTCCTTGTGAACCAAACGTTTGCACATCCTTCCCATTCACATAAAAAGCTAAATCATCTCGGTTAGGTCCAAATAGAGAAACTCCTCTATCAATTTCTCTAGTTTTAATGCTTTCATACTTTTCTGTATACTCAGTTACCATTTTCGACAAATCTGCTTTGTCTGATACATCAACAGAAGGTTTATATTGAATTTCCAAAGTTTCAAGCCCTCTACTAATTCCTTTGTGTATCGGCTGTGCCCATTCTTGCAGGAGAACAAGGAATTCATAGCGCTTCTTTACAATCTTCACAGCCATCTCAATAAACTGCTCAGTTATAACGTCTAACAATGCAAAATCTTTACGTTTATTAATTTGCATTTGCTTTAATAATGAGTTGCGCTGCTGTAATATTTTTTGATACTGACTTAATGCATGCAAATACACAGCTGAAACTTGACCAATCTCCATATCAATAAAACGTCGACGAACTTGTGGACTGCCTTTAACCAAATTTAAATCCTCGGGCGCAAACATGACCACATTCATTTGACCGATATATTGACTTAGTTTTGATTGTTCAATATGATTACTTCGCACTTTTTTACCTTTTTTAGATAAAATAATTTCAAGTGGTAGCGAAGTTTGTCGTTTTTGCACTCTACCTACTATTTTAGCATATTCTTCATCCCAGCTAATGATTTCTTTATCAGAAGACGTACGATGGGACTTTGCCATTGCTAAAACGTAAATAGATTCCATGACATTTGTTTTTCCTTGTGCATTCTCGCCTAATATAACATTCACTTTATTCTCAAATGTGATATCCAGCTTTTCATAATTACGATAATGCACAAGCTGTAAATCTGTTATATACAAAATTGCATCACCAACTTTTAACTAACAATAAACGTCCCTATATTGGGGATCGCTACAATGTCACCTTTTTTTAGCTTTCGTCCGCGCCTGTCATCAAGTTCACCATTAACAAACACTTCATATTCAGACAAAAACCATTTCACCATACCGCCTGTTTGAATGACTTCGGCTAGCTTTAAAAACTGTCCTAAAGTTATTATGTCTGTTGATATCGAAATGTGTTGTTGTTCCATGTTTATGTTCTCTCCAGTCTAGTAGGTGTTTATGTGTAATTGTGCTGGTTAGTGAATAGCTACAAAAATAACCCTATCTTACTATTTTACTAAAAAATATAGCTTTGAACAAGAAAGTCAAAAACATAATTGTTGGTAAGAACAGTATTAGTTGCATTATTACGTGCATATGCCTTGTAATATTTTGTGCATTAAAAGAGGGTGTATGAATCTATTTTGATTCTACACCCCAGTTTGATAAAAATTAATACGTTCGAACAGGTAATATTAGTTGTAAAATACGTTCATCTGTAACAGAACGCAATAAGAAAGGTCGCATAGCACCAGTAAATGTAATACTGATATCAGACCCTTCTAGTGCTTTTAAGGCATCCATCATGTATTTTGCACTAAATGAGATAGTTAAGTCTTCATCTGTAGTAACTTGACAAGAAAGTTCTTCTGTTACTTTACCAATTTCAGGTGAATTAGAAGAAATTTCAACAGCATTGTCCTCAAGTGTAGTTAATTTAACAACATTGTTTTTTCCTTCTCTTGCTAATAAAGAAGCACGATCAATGGCATGTAAAAATTCTTTTGCTTGTACAAGTATTTCCGTCTTTTTCTCAGTCGGTATTAATCTTGTAGTGTCAGGATAGTTGCCATCCAACAAACGTGAGAAGAATAATAAATGCTTTGTTTTGAATAAAACTTGATTTTCTGTAATAACAATTTCAACATTATCAGCAGAATCATCCAGTATTTTGCTAAGTTCATTCAAGCTACGTCCAGGGATAACAATATTATATGATTCCTCATTTGTTGTTTCTACTGGTGCTTTTCTAAGTGCTAAACGATGACTGTCGGTTGCGATGCAAGTTAAAAGACTGTTATCGATAGACCAATTTACCCCAGTTAAAATAGGGCGAGTTTCTGATGTTGAAATCGCAAATACTGTTTGACGAACAATTTGTTTTAATAAATCTGTAGGAATACGAATAATTCTTTCATCTGTGATTTGCGGAAGCTGTGGATATTCTTCGGCATCTAAGCCATTTAAGTTAAACTCAGCCTTTCCAGATCGAATAAAAGTAACTAGATTTGATGTTGTTTCAATTTCTACTTCATCTTTTGGAAGCTTTTTAACTATATCAGCAAAGAATCTAGCTTGTAAGACAATACTTCCTACTTCGAAAATCTCAACAATCTCATCGCCAGCTTCTTCTTTTGGTATAAATGATTCTATTGATATGTCGGAATCACTTCCCGTTAATGTAACTCCCTCTTTTGTAAGGGTAATTTTAATACCTGACAATATTGGTATCGTAGTCTTTCCTGAAATAGCCTTTAAAACATCATTGACACTACGAACTAAATAATCCTTTTGAATGATGAATTTCATACATAACCATCCCTTCGAATCAACTCATAGTCTGCTAGCTATAGTATTAGTTTAATATTAAAAACTAGTAATAATAATAGTAATACTTGTGGATTTGTGGATAACTGGGTTTATCCTATCTCCACCTATGTTTTCCACATGTGGATAAGGTGTTAACAATCTTCTCGGGTTATTCACAAACCTCACAATTACTTCAAGACTAACGAAACTATCAGTTTTTTAATTGAGATTGTATTTCTTTAAATGTTCTTTGGAAATTCGGATCGCTTTCTAGCTTTTTTGATATTTTTTCATGAGCATGTATGACAGTCGTATGATCACGGCCACCAAATTCTTCACCAATCTTAGGTAAAGAGGCATCGGTGAGTTCACGCGACAAATACATAGCTACTTGACGAGGTTCTACAATTGTTCTTGTTCTTTTCTTAGCCTTAAGTTCCTCTACTTTTACGTTAAAGTGCTGACTAACAACTTTTTGGATATCTTGAATTGTTATAACTCGCGGTTTAGAACTAGGGATAATATCCTTTAAAGCATCTGAGGCTAAATCAGCGTTTATATCTTTATTTATTAAAGAAGAATACGCCACTACACGTATAAGCGCGCCTTCTAACTCTCGAATATTCGAATCAATCTGATTAGCAATGTAGAGCATGACTTCGTTTGGAATATCTAATCCGTCAGCTTTTGCCTTTTTTCTAAGGATGGCTATTCTTGTTTCTAAATCCGGTGGTGTTATGTCTGTTATTAAGCCCCATTCAAAACGTGAGCGAAGTCTATCCTCTAAAGTTGGTATCTCTTTTGGAGGTCGATCACTAGAAATTACAATTTGCTTACTTTCCTCATGGAGAGTATTGAATGTATGGAAAAACTCCTCTTGCGTTTGTTCTTTCCCTGCTAAAAATTGAATATCATCAATTAGTAATACATCTACGCTTCTATATTTGTTGCGAAAATCGACTGTTTTGTTATCTCTTATTGAATTAATAAATTCATTCGTAAACTTTTCAGATGATAAATAAACAACCTTCGCAGCTGGATTGTGCTCTAATACATAATGACCAATAGCATGCATTAAGTGAGTTTTACCTAATCCTACGCCTCCATATATAAAAAGGGGATTGTATGCTTTTGCGGGAGCCTCAGCAACTGCTAATGAAGCAGCATGTGCAAAACGATTTCCTTGCCCGATAACAAATGTATCAAATGTGTACTTGCTATTAAGCAT